>DATIPJ010000708.1:0-7385 GCA_035472155.1 Kofleriaceae bacterium | reverse complement strand
CGCCAGCGCGTCGGTGAAGCTCTGCAGGCTGTGCTCGAACCGCGCGCGCGCGAGCAGCGCCCGGCCGCGCGCGAGCAGCACATTGGCGCGCAGGGGCTGATCGTGCGGCCGCAGCGGCGGGCCGAGCAGCTCCGGCGGACGAGCGAGCACCGCATCGAGCCACGCCAGGTGGGTCTCCGACGGACCGCTGCGCGGCAGCACCGGATCGATCGCGAGCAGGACCTCGACCGCATTGCGCGTGGTCTCCGCGGTCGCGGGCGCCGCGAGCGCATTCTCGAGCACGGCGATCAGGTTGTCGCGCTCGAGGATCAGGTCGCGGCGCGATCGCATCGCTTTGCTGGCGCGGCGCTCGAGCGTCGCGAACCGCGCGAGAAAGTGCCGCGTGTGGCGCGCCCGGGTCGCCGCCACGTCGCCCGACGCCGCGAGCTTCTCGGCGGCGTAGTCACGGATGCTCTCGTAGAGGCTGAACCGCAGCTCCGCCGGCAGCGCGGGGTCGCCGTGCACGCGCACCAGCGACTTCGCACGCAGGCCGCCGAGCACGTCGACCACCGCCGGCGCGCCCGCGTGGGCCGACAGATCGAGCACCGCCTCGGCGGCCTCGAGCGTGAACCCGCCGCGAAACACCGAGGCCTGGGCGAGCGCGCTCTGGGCCGGCGGGCTCAGCGCGTTCCACGAGCCGTCGATCGCCCCGCGCAGCGTCGCCTGCCGCGCGGTGGCATCGCGGCGCCCGCTGGTCAACAGATCGAGCCGGCGCGGCATGCGCTCGACGAGCGTCGCCGGCCCCATCACATCCATGCGCGCGGCCGCGACCTCGATCGCGAGCGGGATCCCGTCGAGCCGGCGCACGATCTCGGCCACCACCGGCGCGTCGGCGTCGGTCAGCGCGAAGTCGCGCCGCAGCTGGCGCGCGCGGTCGACGAACAGCGCGATCGCCTCCGAGCCGCTGACGTCCGCGCCCGACGGCAGCGACAGCGGCTCGAGCTCGTGCACGACTTCACCGTCGACCCGCAGCCGCTCGCGCGAGGTCACCAGCAGCTGCGCCCGCGGCGCCCGCGCCAGCCAGCTCGCCAGCGTCGCCGCGCCCACATCGACGAGCTGCTCGAAGTTGTCGAGCACCAGGAGGTCGCCGCCCTCGCGCAGCGCCAGGCCGATCGACGCCGCGACATCGGCACCCGGCTCGAGCGAGAGCCCGAGGCACGCGGCCACCTGCGCGCAGAGCTCGTCGAGATCGCGGACCTCCGTCAGATCGCAGAATCGCACCGCCGGCCCGCTCCCGGCCTCGGTCACCTGCGCTGCGTACTCGACCGCGACCCGGGTCTTGCCCATCCCCGGCGGCCCGACGATGACCACGAGCCGATGCCCGGTGGCGAACCACCGCCCGACCGCCAGCAGATCGTGCTGGCGCCCGACGAACGTCGTCGTCGGCCACGGCAGCTGGCCGGGCGCGACGTTGCGCGCGGGTGGCGCGGGCATCGCCTGCGATTTTGCGACCGCAGCCCCATGGACGCCAGCCTGCCCGGTCCCAACCGCGTGCATGTCGAATCCTACGCACCCGGCGAGGTCAGACTCCCCGAGAATCTCGTGCCGCGCGCTATCGGATTGATGTCGCCGCGCCTCGGGTTAGTCGTGGCCCTCGTACGCGTAGAGCCGGCTGATCGGGCGGTTGTCGAGCCAGCGCGGATCGTCGTCGGCGATGCGGCCCGCGGCGAGGTCGGCGCGGAGCTCCTTCTCGCGGGCCGTGAGCTTCTTGACCTCGGCCATGAAACGGTCGGCGCACTTCTTGTAGAGCGTGGGGCGCGGCTTCTCGACGCACAGATCGGAGTAGTCGATCGGCGGGCCGAACACGGTGACGATCGCGCGCGAGCCGCGGGCGTCCTTGGTGAAGTTGGCGCGGATGTCGTCGACGATGTTGTTGCCCAGACCCAGGATGAAGGCCGGGATGACGACCGGGCGCGCGATCAGCGCGAGCTTGCCCACGCCGGGCTGCGCCGGCAGGAACGTGTAGGGGTCGGGGCCCTTGCCGCGCGTGCCCTCGGGGTGCATCCCGAGGATGTTGCCGGGCCGGCGGACGATCTCGACCATGCGGTCGAGGGTCTCGTCGTTGAGCGCGCGGCGCTCGCTCTGGCGGAACACCGGCGGGTACATGGCGCCCATGGCGACCGCCGCGTTGACCAGGATGCCGAGTGGCTGGTCGTAGAAGAAGTTCGAGCGAACGGGGAAGTACAGCCGCTTGGCCCAGGGGACCGGCCCCATGTAGCAGGCGAGCAGCATCGCGTACTGGTCGAAGAAGCTCCGGTGGTTCGACACCAGCATGACGCCGGTTTCGGGGCGCATTGCCATGAGGTCGTCGAGCCCCTCGACGAGGATGCGGCGGGCGATCCCGGCCCGGACCCAGACGTAGGATACGCCGCGCAACCACCGCGTCTGCAGCCACTTGCCGCGCGGATCGTCGTTGGCAAGCTCGGCCAGGCGCATGGCGAGCCGCTCGATCCGGCTCAGCGCCTGGCTCTTCTGCGCGGTGAGCGGTCCGTCCTCGGGCATTTGGGACGATCTATCACAACTGGCACGGCCCTCTTTGGTCGGCGTGTCGATTGACGCGGCTGACGCGAGCCCCTATTTTTCCCGCGGTTCGCCAAGGCAACATCCCGATGTCACTTGAATTCTCCGCGGATGCCCAGAAGAAGATCGCGGCGGCTTGCGAAAGGTATCCCACCAAGCAGCCCGTCGTGATGCAGGCACTCCACCTCGCACAGAAGGAGCACGGGCATCTGTCCGATGACGCGCTCCGCTTGGTGGCGCGCACGCTCGATCTTCCCTACGCGCACGTCTATGGCGTCGCGACCTTTTACACCATGTACCGCCGCGAGCCCGGCGGCCGCCAGACGATCCGTATGTGCACGAACATTTCGTGCATGCTGCGCGGCGGCTACGAGGTGCTCTCCGCCTTCGAAGGCAAGCTGGGCCTTCGGCCCGGCGAGTCCAATGCCGAGTTCACCCTCGTCGAGGAGGAGTGCATCGCCGCGTGCGCCAACGCGCCGTGCGCGGTCGTCGGCACCGAGTACCTGCTCGACATCAAGCCCGAGCAGGTCGACGCCATCATCGCGCGGCTGCGCGCGCAGCCTCACCCCGAGTCGGAGGTCCTCTAGATGCCCGCTCCGATCGGCACGCACCTGGTCACCGCCCGGTTCGGCAACAACGACGCGCGCACGCTCGCCGGCTACGAGAAGACCGGCGGCTACGGTCAGCTCCGCAAGGCGCTCGCGATGCGCCCCGAGGACATCACCAACGAGGTGAAGGCGTCGAACCTGCGCGGCCGCGGCGGCGCAGGCTTTGCCACCGGCGTGAAGTGGGGCTTCGTCCCCAAGGACGCCAAGACGGTGCACCTGGTGTGCAACGCCGACGAGTCCGAGCCCGGCACGTGCAAGGACCGCGAGCTGATGTTCTGGGACCCGCACCTGCTCATCGAGGGCATGGTGATCTCGGCGCACGCGCTGCGCGCCGTGCACAACTACATCTACATCCGCGGCGAGATGATGCGCGAGTACCTCGTGCTGCAGAAGGCCGTCGACGAGGCCTACGCGCGCGGGTACCTCGGCAAGAACATCCTGGGCACCGGCATCGAGATCCACCTGACGGTGCATCGCGGCGCGGGCGCGTACATCTGCGGCGAGGAGACGGCGCTTTTGAACTCGCTCGAGGGCCTGCGCGGTCAGCCGCGGCTCAAGCCGCCGTTCCCGGCGGTGAAGGGCCTGTTCGGCAACCCGACGATCGTCAACAACGTCGAGACCCTGATGAACGTGCCGTGCATCATCGACAAGGGCGGCGCGTGGTTCAACGCGCTCGGCATGGGGCGCTCGGGCGGCACGCGCATCGTGTGCGTGTCGGGCCACGTCAACAAGCCCGGCGTGTTCGAGCTGCCGATGGGCATCTCGTTCAACGCCATCATTAATGATGTGTGCGGCGGCGTGTGGAAGGGCCACCGCGTCAAGGCGGTCATCCCGGGAGGCGTGTCGATGCCGCCGCTCGATGCCAGCGAGCTCGACGTGCCGTGCGAGTTCGATGCGCTGCAGACCGACGAGCGCATCAAGCCCGTGATGGTCCGCGAGGGCCAGACGTTCGACCTCGGCGGCGGCCGCGTGCTGCGCACGATGGCGGGCTCGGGCGGCATCGTCGTCATGGACGACCAGACCGACATCCCGCGCGCGCTGTGGCGGATCATGAAGTTCTTCGCCCACGAGTCGTGCGGGCAGTGCACGCCGTGCCGCGAGGGCTGCGGCTGGCTCGAGAAGGTCTCGCGCCGGGTCGCCGACGGCAACGGCAAGGACGGCGACATCGAGCTGCTCGCGAGCATCGCGCACGGCATCGCGGGCAACACGATCTGCGCGCTCGGCGACGCCGCGGCGTGGCCGATGCTCGGGTTTCTCACGAAGTTCCGCGCGGACTTCGAGGCCAAGATCGCCTCCAGGAAGGGCAGGGCCGCATGAGTCGCGCTCCCCGATGTTTGACGTTACCGCTCGCGGCGCTTGCGATCGCCGCACTCGCCGGCGCACGGCCCGCCGCCGCCCAGTCGCTGACCACCGAGCCGTGTCCGCCGGTGGTCGCCAAGGCGCGCGAGGGCCTGCCGCCGGGCGCCACGGTGACCTGCAGGGTCCACCGCTCGGCCAACCGCGCCGTCGACAACGGGGCGGGCCCCAAGGCGGTGACCCCGGGCACGATCGACGTGCTCAAGGTCGACGTGGTCTACCCCGACGGCCGGATCGCCACGCTTGACCTGGTACCGCCGAAGCCGGCCGACCAGCCGGTGAAGGTCGATGAGACCCCGTCGGAAAAAGCGGTCAACACGCCCGGCGCGGTGCGCAGCACGACATTCGAGCACGGCGACCTGCGCGGCTCGTCCGGCAGGGGCATGGCGATCGCGTTCTGGGCGTTCGCGCTGATCACCGTGATCGGCGCGCTGTTCGTGGTCACGCGGCGCAACCTGATCGCCGCCGTGATGGGCATGGTGGGCAGCTTCCTCGGCGTCTCCGCCATCTACATGATGCTCTATGCGCGCTTCCTCGCCGTGGTCCAGATGCTGGTCTACGCGGGCGCGATCATGGTGCTGTTCGTGTTTGTCGTGATGATCCTGAACCGGCCCGAGGACGAGCCGGTGGCTCCGACCGGGCGCGCCGGCCAGGCGCTCGGCGGGCTGGCGATCCTGTATCTGGTGGTTCGGCTCGTGCTGTTGCTGGTGCACGTCGAGCCGCCCAACCCCGAGACCGCGATGGCGGCGCCGCAAGGGGTCGCGGTGTGCACCGCGTGGAAGGACAACAGCTGCGTCAGGAGCGAGCGCCTCGACTGGGGCTCGGTCGGCGCGGTCGGCACCGACCTGTTCAACGCCGGCCTGTTCCCGTTCGAGGCGATCTCGATCCTCTTGCTGCTCGCCGTCGTCGGCGCGATCGCGATCGCACGGCCGCTCGGCCCGCCCGAGGACGAACGCGCCAAGCAGCGCATGGAAGGCGGTGTGGCATGAGCGACATCGTATGGAACGTCGGCTACGGGCACTTCCTGGTGCTCGCGGCCGTCGTGTTCCTGATCGGCGTGGGCGGCGTGCTCGTCCGCCGCAATGCGCTGATCATCCTCATGAGCGTCGAGCTGATGCTCAACGCGGCCAACGTCACGCTGCTGGCGTTCTCCCGCATGTGGGGCGATCTGTCGGCGCACACCTTCGCGCTGATCGTGATCGCCGTGGCGGCCGCCGAGGTTGCCGTCGGTCTCGCGATCGTCGTCGCGGTGTTCCGCGGCCGCAAGAACGTCGAGGTCGACCGCCTCACCACGCTCAGGCACTAGCATGGACCAACCTACGCAAGAGTTCTTGAACCTGCCGATCCTGGCGTGGATCCCGGCGCTGCCGCTGATCGGCGCGCTGCTCAACCTCACGTTCGGGCGATGGTTCTCGAAGCAGACCGTCCACACGATCGCGATCGCCGCAGTGGCCGCTGCGTTCGGCATCGCGGCGTACGCGGTGTTCGGGCCGCTGTACGGCGAGTTCCGCGCCGGCGCGGGCGGCATCGGCCTCTACCACACGGTCTACACCTGGATCCAGGTCGGCTCGTTCAAGGCCCAGCTCGGGTTCCGGCTCGACACGCTGTCGGCGGTGATGATCCTGATCGTCACCTTCGTCGGCCTGCTCATCCACATCTACTCGACCGGGTACATGGCGCACGATCCGCGCTACAGCGCGTTCTTCGGATACCTGAACCTGTTCACCGGCTCGATGCTGATCCTCGTGCTCGCCGCGAACATGCCGGTGATGTTCATCGGCTGGGAGGGCGTGGGCCTGTGCTCGTTCCTCCTGATCGGGTTCTGGTACGAGAACGACGCGTTCGCGAGCGCGGGCCGCAAGGCGTTCGTGGTCAACCGGATCGGTGACTTCGCGTTCCTGCTCGGGATGTTCCTCCTGTTCTGGGCGACCAAGAGCATCGACGCCGATGCGATCGCGCGCGGGACCAAGGCGATCGCTGCATTCGACGCCGACCACATGGCCGCGTTCCGCAACATCGTGGCCGACCGCGGGAGCCTGGATTTCGCCAACCTCGCCAGCTCGGCGATGGGGCCGTCGTACGTCCAGGGGTTCTGGGGCGGCGAACGGCTGGCCGCCGCGGCCGGGATCCTGCTCTTCATCGGCGCGTGCGGAAAGTCGGCGCAGCTGCCGCTGTTCGTCTGGCTCCCGGACGCGATGGCCGGTCCGACGCCGGTCTCGGCGCTGATCCACGCCGCCACCATGGTGACCGCCGGCGTGTACATGGTGTGCCGGCTGTCGTTCCTGTATGCGTCGTCGACCACGGCGCTGATCGTCGTCGCGACGATCGGTCTTCTGACCGCCCTCGCCGCCGCGTTCATGGCGTTCGCCCAGACCGACCTCAAGAAGGTGCTGGCGTACTCGACGGTCTCGCAGCTCGGGTTCATGTTCGTCGCGGCGGGCACCGGCAACTGGGTCGCGGCGATCTTCCACCTCGGCACCCACGCGTTCTTCAAGGCCTGCCTGTTCCTCGGCGCCGGCTCGGTGATGCACGCGATGGAGCACGAGGGCTCGTCGACGCCGGGCGACATCATGACGATGGGCGGGCTGCGCGCGCGGCTGCCGCGCACGCACATCACGTTCCTGATCTCGTGCCTGGCGATCGCCGGCATCATCCCGTTCTCGGGGTTCTTCTCCAAGGACGAGATCCTCGGCGGCGCGTTCTCGGTGGCGCCGCCGGGCTGGCCGGCCTGGTACGGCAAGCTCTTGTGGTTCGGCCTCTTGACCGGCGCGCTCGGGACCGCGTTCTACATGTGGCGCCTGTACTTCCTGGTGTTCGCCGGCGACGGCCGCTCCGAGCCCGCCAAGCACGCCCACGAGTCGC
>DATIPJ010000707.1:0-24610 GCA_035472155.1 Kofleriaceae bacterium | reverse complement strand
CAGATGCCGAAGCCCGTCGCACCGAGACCGAGCGCGGATCGCTGTGGGTCTGGGCCGCGGGCAGCGAGGCCCCGGCGTCGTTCTTGCGCCACTGGCCCAGCATGCGGACCTGCTGCGAGGTGACCGAGACGATCATCTCGCGAGGGCCGGCGCTGAGCCACACGATGCGCGCCTTGCCGCCCAGCGAGCGCTGGGCGATGATCTCGATCGAAGCCGGCGCCACGAATTGCCCCTTGCGCTTGCGCATCCACCAGATGCCGAAGCCCGTCGCACCGAGACCGAGCGCGGCGTACATCGCGATCTTCGACCAGGCGTCGGACGGATCCGAGGCGAGCTGCGGCTTGAGCAGCTTGCCATCGAATTTCCCGTCGGACTTGATCGTCGCGGCCGCGGTGTGGGCGTCCTTGGCCGGGCTCGCATCGTTTGCGACGACGCTCGCGGCATCCTTGCCGTCGATCCTCGCCTCGGACTTGCCCTCGGGCCTGGGCTCGGACTTGCCTTCCTGCTTGCCATCGGACTTGCCCTCCGGTTTGTCCTCGGGCCTCGCCTCGGACTTGCCGTCGGGCTTTCCATCGGGCTTGCCCTCGGGCTTCGCGTCGGACTTCGTCTCGGGCTTCCCGCTCGTCTCGGCCGGCTTGGTCTCGAGCTTGCGCGCGTTCGGATCCGGCCTCGGGCCGATCTGCCCGACGGTGGTCGGCTCGGCCCGCGCGACCGTGGCCGCCAGCTCGGGCGTCAGCGTCGGCTCGGGGACCTTGGCCGCCTGCCCCTCGGCAGGGACCTTGCGCGGCACCAGCAGGTGGAGGTCGTCGCCGACCTGGATCGCCTGCGCGAACCGCGCCAGGGTCTTGACGTCCGCCCGCTCGAAGCCGAGCTTGACGCTGAGCGAGCGCATCGTCTCGTCGCCGTCGAGCTCGATGACCTTCACGGTGGGGTCCGTCGGGAGGGCGCGCTTCACCACCGGCGCGCCGACGATCGGAACCTCGAGGCGCGAGCGCACCGGGAAGATCGCGGTGCGCGCGGCCTTGAGGTTGTGCGCGATGACCTCGACGGTGTCGCCGCGATCGATGACCTCGAAGGTCACCGGCCGGGGTGGGGCAGGCGCAACGGGCGCCGGCGGTGCAGCCACCGGTGCGGGCGCCGCAGGGGTCGGTGCGGGCGCCACCGGTGCCGGCGCAGCGGGCGCGGCGGCCGGCGCAGGCCGGAGCGTGGTGATCGGGTCCGAGCCGGCGAGGGCGGGACCTGCGACCGCGAGGCTGGCGACAGCGACGAGCGCAGCGAGCCGGTTGGTCGTCATGGTCATGCGTCCTTGCCGCCGACGAGCTCGACGATGCGGATGCCGCACTTCTCGCCGATCGCGATCGCCTCGGCGCGCGCGACCAGGCGGTTGTTGACGCGCACGTCGAGCGGCGCGCCGGTCGCGGTGTCGAGCGTGATGATCGAGCCCGGCCCCAGGCGCGCGGCGAGCTCGGCCAGGCTCAGCCGGATCCGGCCGAGCTCGACAGTGAGATCGAGCGGCACGTCGTGCAGCAGCGCCTCGAGGGCCTGCGGGTCGAAGCTGTTGTCGTCGATCGATTCACTCATGACTTGATTCCTTGATCGTGGATGACGCTCTCGATTTGCACGGCGAGCACACCGCGGCACACGACGGGCTTGGCCCAGGCCTTGAGCGCGCCGCCGCAATAGACGGGAACGCGCGAATCGATGAAGCCCTGCAGCGCGAAGGTCGCGCCGTGCTCGAGCCGGCGCAGCTCCGACAGCGTCATGCGCAGCGTGCCGAGCTCGACGATGACCTCGATCGGGACGTTGGCGAGCGTGTTGGCCACGACCACGGCGCTCGCCTTGAAGGTCGGCACGGTGGTCGGGCGCGGCACCATGCAATCGGGGCGCGCATAGATCTGGACGCGGCCGCTCACCGCTCCGGCGAACGCCAGCGCCACGCGCACGACGGTCTGCGATGCGATCAGCCGCGAGACGATCGCGAGGTCGTTCGTCGACACCAGGTCCGACTGATGGACCTCCTGCCACGCGGCGGCGAAGCTGTCGACCATCGCCTTGCCGGCGGGCTGAAACAGCCGCAGCGACACCGCCGACGGCGGCCGCGCGGAATCGGCGGTGGGCGTCGCAGCGCCGCAGCGCTTGGCGGACGCGATGTCGACCACGCCGCCGTGCGCGGCCAGCACGAGCTCGACGGGCTCGCCGGCGCCCAGCGTGTGCAGGCCCGCGACCCAGCCGCCGCGCAGCTCCTCCTTGGCGGTCCCGCCATCGATCACCTCGGCGCCGACGACGTCGAGCTGCCAGGCGCCGGGGAGGTGGCCGCGCAGCGCGCGCGTCACCGAGCGCACCCAGCGGCTGCCGAGATTGATCAGCACCGGGCGGGCGGCCTCGGCGATCCGATCGTCGCTGATCAGCGCGAGGCGGGTCGGCTCCTGCTCGGGGGAGCCAAACGATCGGCGCGGCGAGGTCTCGCGGATGGCGGCCTGGATGGCCTCCATCTCCATCGGATCGAGCAGCGATTCGCTCACGCGAGCAGTCGCTGCAACCGCCGGGCCGCGCCAGGTGCGCGAGGTTGCTTGGCTCGCGCGCCGGCTGTCGGCGACTTTGGCGTTACCGCTTGAGGTTGTTGATGTCGGCCATCATCTCATCCGCCGTCGTCACCGTCTTGGCGTTGGCCTGGAACGCGCGCTGATAGGCGATCAGGGTGACCAGCTCATTTCCGAGATCGACGTTCGACGCCTCGAGCGCGCCGGACGAGACGGCGCCGCGCGCGCCGGTGCCGGGGACATCGATCACCGGCTTGCCCGAGGTCGGGGTCTCCATCACCAGGCCGTCGCCGACGCGGTTGAGGCCCTCCTCGTTCGCGAAGTCGGCGAGCGCGAGCTGCGCGATGTCGATCTTGTCGCCGTTGTCGAACAGGCCGCGGATCTTGCCGTCGTCGCTGATCTGGATGTTGGTCAGCTTGCCCGCGCTGTGACCGTCGACGTCGAGCGAGAGCACCGACGACGGCGCCGCGTTCTGCGTGCTACCGGCGATGCCGGTGCCGCCGGTCGCGATGTCGTCTCCGAAGTTGAACGCGATCGCCTGTCCCGGGTTCGCGTTGACGAAGTCGGCGCTCGATGCGTTGACCGCCTGGGTGTCGAGCGCGCCGAACGCGTTGAACGTCAGCGAGCCGTTCGCGATCTCGGTCGCCGCGCCGGGCGTGCCGCCCGTGAGGTCTGCGCCATCGACCATGGCGTGGAACTCCCACGCCCCGGCGCCCTGCGAGCGGAAGAACACGTCGACGTGGTGCGCGGCACCGAGCGAGTCGTACACCGTCTCCGAGGTCGCGAAGTTCGACGTCGTGTTGGGGTTCGCCGGATCGAACGGCGGCATCGCCGGCGCGTTGGCATCGAGGTTGACCGCCATCGTCGAGGCCGTCGAGGCCACCGGCGGGCTCTGGCGTGCGCCGAGCGGCAGGTCGCCCGCGGTGAGCGCGCGCGTGCCGGAGCCGTCGATCGCAAAGCCCTGCAGCCGCAGGCCCTGCTGGTTGGTGACGAAGCCCTGGTTGTCGAGGTTGAACCGGCCGTCGCGCGTGTAGTACTGCGCGTTCTGGCCGCCGTGGTTGCCCTTGACGATGAACAGCCCGCCGCCGCGGATCGCGAGGTCGAGCGAGCCCCCGGTCTGGGTGACCGCACCCTGTTCCCACATCGTCTGCGTGCCGGGCATCCGCACACCGCCGCCCAGGCGCTGTCCGTTGATCTCGCCACCGAGCATGTCGGCGAACTCGGCGCGGTTGCGCTTGTAGCCGATAGTCGATGCGTTCGCGATGTTGTCGCCGACGACGCTGATCGCCTCGCCGTGGGCCTGCAGGCCGCTGACTCCGATGTACAGACTGTTGGTGATGCTCATTGCTTGACTCCTGCGCCCGTGGGGTTCTGGCTGATGTCGTTGGAGAGGCCGATCGTCCGGACATCGCCCGGAGCGAGCAGGACGCCGCCCATGCGAAGGCGCGGTCCGTCCGAGGTGAGCTCGACCGCGTCGACGCGGCCGTGCCACTGCGAGGTGATGCTGCCGGTCGTGGTGCCGGCATCGACGGTGACGTGATACGTGCCCGGTGCGGCGGCCGTGCCGGCGGCCGTCTTGCCGTCCCAGGCGATCTGCGCCGAGGTCGCGCCGGCGGGCACCGCGATGCGGCGCATCTCCTTGCCGCTGTCGTCGGTGATCACCACCGAGGCGCCCTTCATCGCGCTGGTCGAGCTGATCTGGATCGGCGGCGCCGTGCCATGGTCCAGCTGGAAGTCACCGGCGGCGACGTTGCAGTCGCGGCCGACCAGGTTCGACAGGGTCGCGCTCGAGGTCGATGACTGCGCGTTGGCGAGGTCGATCAGGTGCTGGTTGGTCTGCTGCGCCTGCTCGACCGACGAGAACTGGGCGAGCTGCGCGACCATGTCGGCGCCGTTCTTGGGGTCGAGCGGGTCCTGGTGCTCGAGCTGCGCCATGAACAGCTTGAGGAACTCGTCCTTGCTGCCGGTGAGCGCGCCGCTCGTCGTCGCCGTCGTCTGGGTGGGCGTGCTCTGAAGCGAATCGACTTTCATGGCTTCTCCTCGAGCTTGAAGCGCTCGGCCTTGGGGTCTCGCCGCTCGCGCGGCTCGGGATCGCGGGGCTGCCGCGGGTCGCGCGGCTCGCGCTCGGCGGTCAGCTCGCCGAGCTGAAGGCCGCGGGCGCGCATCGCGTGGTCGAGCGAGGCGGCGTTGCGCGCGAGGGCGGCCCCGGTGTCGTCGTCGCTGGAGCGCAGCGCGACGTGGACTTCGCTTCCGCGGACCGCGACGGTGACGACCGTGCGCTCGGGGCCATCGTCGAGCACGAGATGCACGTGGCTCGGATTGGTCGGCAGCTCCGGCAGCTGCGCGGCCTGGGCGGCATGGACCATCGCCGGCGCGTGGCTCCGCGGCGCGGCATCGGTCGCCGTGGGCGCCGAGACCACCTGGAGCGAGATCGCGGCGACATCCGGCGCTGCCACCGGGGCCCGCTCGCGCGGATCTTTGTCATCGCGCTGGGTGGCGCGTCCGATCAGATCGTGGACCGCCTGCTCGAGCGGGCTCAGCGCCGGAAGCGCGCTGTCGAGGCCGGTCGCGGCCAGCGAGGCTGCGGGCATCGCCGTCGCACTGTTCGCCGCACCGGCTGCGTTCATCGGGTTCGCGGGCTGGGCGCCGTCGGCGCTGGCGAACGAGCCGACCGCGCGCGCGACGGCGGCGGCGACCCACGCGGTGACCGGCGAATCGGAGACCTTGGCGGGCGTGCGCTGCGCGGTGGCGCCCTCGGTAGGCGCGTCCTGGGCAGTCTGCTCCTGTGCAGTCGCGACCGGGCGGGTCGCGCTCGGCATCGTCGCGCTCGGCATCGTCGCGTTGGGGATCGTCGCGTCCGGGACCGCGGCGACGCTCGGGGCGCGCACCGCCTGGATGCCGGGCGCCGCGATCGTGCCGTCGGTCGACGATGCGATCACATCGGCGATCGATCCGGGCTGGGTCTGCGGCGGAAGCGGCGCCGGTGGCTGCGCGGGCGGAGCGTCATCGACGGGGCGCGCCATCTTGTCGGCCTTGCGCAGCGCCGCGCGAAACGGCGTGCCGGGGGCGCTGGCCGGCGTGCGCTCGGTACGGTCGAGCTCCGCGCCATCGCATCGATCGATCCGCGCGTGACGATCGCCCTCGAGCCCCGGCATCGGCGATGGCGCGATCCGCGTCATCTGCGCCTCGCGGTCATGTCGTCGACGCGGCGGCGCTCGGCGCGCGACTCGCGGCGAGCGCGGCGGTGCTCGACCTGCTCGACGAGCCGCTCGGCCGTACGCAGCTGGCGCGTGCGCTCGCGAAGCTGGTCGGCCGTCAGCTCGCTGGCCGCGAGCGCGACCTCGTGGCGCTTGGCGGCATCCGCGACCGACAGCCGGTACACGACGGTGTGCTCGGCGACCCGGTCGAGATCGTGCACGGTGCGCGCGGCGGCCAGCGAGTCGGCCGCGTCATCGAGCGCGGTCTCGAGCGACTGGTGTTCGTCCCGGAGCTCGGCCGCCGAGCGGTCGCGCGCCACCGCCGCGTTGGAGTGCGCGGCCGCCGCGACGTCCCGCAGACGGGTCCGAACGTTCTGGAGAGAGCGGATCACGCGGATCTTCATCGTCATTTCGGCATCTCCTCCCCGAGCGCGGCGGCGAGACCGCGCACGGTGGCGTCATGGGTGGACCGTTCGTGAGGGGCCTGGCGCGACCAGGCATCGATCCGCTCGCCGAGCGCGAGCGCGTTATCGAGCATCGGGTTGGCGCCCGCGGTGTACGCGCCGAGCGCCTGCAGCTCCTGAGCCTGGCGGCGGCGCGATAGCTGATCGCGCACGCGCATCGCCAGGTGGAGCATCACCGGCGTCGAGACCCGGCGGGCCACGCGCGACGCGCTGGCGAGCACGTCGATCGCGGGGAACTGGCCGCGCGCGGCGAGGTCGCGCGACAGCACGATGTGAGCATCGAGCAGCGAGCGCGCCGAGTCGGCGATCGGGTCGCTGAGGTCATCGCCCTCGACGAGCACGGTGTAGAACGCGGTGATCGCACCGCCGCCCTCGCGCGGCGCCACGCGCTCGAGCAGGCGCGGCATGGTGGCGAACACGCTCGGCGGATAGCCCTTGGTGGCGGGCGGCTCGCCGAGCGCGAGGCCGAGCTCGCGCAGCGCCATCGCGAACCGGGTCAGCGAATCGAGCACGAGCAGCACATTGCGCCCGAGGTCGCGGAAGTACTCGGCGATCGCGGTGGCGGCCAGCGCCCCGCGCACGCGCTCGAGCGGCGACTTGTCGGCGGTGGCGGCGACGATCACCATGCGGTCGCGGCGCGGGCTGCCGAGCAGCTCCACGACCTCGCGGCCGCGCTCGCCGACCAGCCCGATCACGATGACATCTGCGTCGGCCTGGCTGGCGATCTGCTCGACGAGCACGCTCTTGCCGCAGCCGGCGCCGGCGAAGATGCCGACCCGCTGGCCGCGCCCGCAGGTCAAGACGCCATCGATCGTCCGCACGCCGGTGTCGAACCGCTGGTCGACCTCGCCGCGCTCCTCGATCGGCAGCGCATGGCCGTCGATCGGCACGCGCGCCGCGCACGCCACGGGTGGGCCGCCGTCGAGCGGGCCGCCGAATGGATCGATCAGCCGGCCGATCAGCGCGTCGCCGACCGGCAGCGACGACATCGGGCCGCAGTGGCGCACGGTCGCGCCCGGCGACACCCGGCGCGCGAGCTGGAGCGGGATCGCGAGCAGCGTCGAGCCGCGGAACCCGACGACCTCGCACATCACCGCGCCCGCGGTGCTCTCGATCTCGACGATGTCGCCGAGCGACGTGCCGGTCATCTCGATCTGCACCACGGTGCCGGCGATCTCGATCACCTTGCCGATCGGCTTGGCGAGGGTCCAGCTGCGGACCACCTGCGCCAGGTGCCCGCGGGCGAACGACGACAGCGCCATCACGCAGGGTCTCCCGCGTCGCTCGGCTCGCCGGCCTGGGCGTCGACCTCGGCGTCGCCGGTCAGCGCGGCGGCGATCGCCGTGCGCAGCTCGTCGAGCCGGGTCCGCCAGTCATGGTTCAGCTCGAGCGTCGGGCTCGTGATCTCGAGCGCACCGGGCGCCATCGCCGCATCCGGCGCGACCGTGAGCGGGGCGTCGCCGACCGCAGCGGCGAGCGCCGCGGCATCGGCCGGGTTCACCCGCGCGGTGGCCGCCTGCGACGGCGAGCGCGCCAGCCAGCTCTGCACGATGGGCGCAAACAGCGCGCTCTTGTCGGCGTGCCCGAGCCAGGTCTCGATCACCACCGCCGCGACCTCGCTGACCAGCTCGGCCGCAGGCGCGACGATCTCGCCGGCCGGCGCGCGCAGACCCGCGATCAGCGCAGTGAGCTCCTCGCGCATGGCGACCGTCTCGGCCAGACCCTCGGCGCGGCCCTCGGCGCGTGCCGCCTCGCGCAGCGCTTCGATCGCCGCCGCTTCGTCGGGCGATGGCCCGGCTGCGGCGGCGACGGGCTCGGCCGCGCGCGGCAACCACGGCGAGGTCACCGGCTGGGTCACCAGCGCCGGAAGCACCGCCCCGAGCGCGCGCGTCGGCGACGCCACGGTCGCCGTCGGAAAAAACGGCCGCACGTCCCGGGTCATGTCCTTTCCGCTCACTCCCCGCCTCGGCTCGGCATCGTGATCTTGCCTTCACCCGCGAGCTTCATCGCGGCATCGACCACCTCGCGCTGCGCCGCCTCGACCTCCGACAGCCGCTTGGGCGAGGCCGCCGCGAGGTCGTCGCGCAGGGTCGCAGATGCGCGCTGCGACAGCGACGCCAGCAGGTGGTCGCGCAGCTCGGCAGTCGCGGTCTGCAGCGCGGTGACCAGGGTCTCGCTCTGGACCGAGCGCATGAGGTTGCCGAGCTCGCGCACGGCGATGCGCTGCAGGTCCTCGAAGGTGAACATCGCCTCGCGGATCCGGGTCGCGACCCCCTCGTCGCGCTCGGCGATCTTGCCGAGCAGGTCGTCGCCGGCCTCGGTCGAAAGCTCGTTGACGATCGCCGCGGAGAACGCGAGGCCGTCGAACTCGCTGCGCTGGTCGGAGTTGGCGAGGCCGCCCGCGATCTCGAGCGCACGCACCAGGCTCTCGGAGGCCTCGGCCACCGCGTGCTCGGGCACCTCCTCGAGATCCGCGATCCGGGCCGTGAGGTCGGCGCCGGCCTCGGGCGGCATGAGCTGGAGCACCTTGGCCGCCACGCTGGCGGGCAGCTGGGTGAGCACGACCGCCGCGATCTGCGGGTGCTCCTCGGTGAGCAGCTGCGCGATGGCGTTGACCCGCGCCGTGCGCAGCAGCGCCAGCGGCTCGGTCGGCGGGATCGCCGCGTTGAACATCCTGTGCGCGCGGTCCTGTCCGAACGCCCCTTCGGCGAGCTTGCGCACGTACTTGGTGCCGCTCGACTTCACCATGGCGAGCGGGCTCGAGATGCCGCGCTCGAGCTCCTCGAGCACGCTGGCGATCACGTCGTTGCCCACGTCGTCGAGCGCCTCGACCGCGTCGATCAGCCGGCGGACATCGTTCTCGGGCATCTTGCTGAGCACCGCCGTGGCGACCTCCTCGTCGAGCGAGAGCAGCGCGATCGCCGCCTTCTTGGGTCCTTCGATCTGAGCAGCGGAGATCTGAGCGGCGGACATCTGAGCGGGGGGCATCTACTTGGCTCCCTTCCTGGGCGGCTCGGCGAGCCATGCGGTGAGCACACCGGCGGTGCGGTCGATGTCGGCGCGCACGGCCTGCAGCACGCGGTCGCGGATGGTGGGGCCGGCGAGCAGGGTCTGCGCCTCGGGCGAGGGCAGCTCGCCAGCCTCGTTCGACGGGCGGGCCTCGAGCACGCGCTCGAGCTCGCCGACCGGCGCGGGCAGCGCGAGCGTCGGGTTGGCCTCCGCGGCCTGGCGGCGGCGGCGGCGGATCAGGAAGAAGGCGATCGCGCCCGCGAGCAGCAGCGCTCCGGCGCCTCCGCCGGCGAGCACCGGCAAGGGCAGCGGCAGGCGGCTGGCGGCGGGCGGCACGGCCGCCGCGATCGCATCGTTGTCGCTCGCGAACGGGATCGCGCGCAGCTCGATCTTGTCGCCGCGCGCGTCGTCGATGCCTGCCGACTGGCGCGCCAGCGCGGTCAGCTCTGCGAGCTCCTGCTCGGTGCGCGGCGCGGGCTTGCCGTCGGCGCCGCGCTTGTAGTCGACGACGACCGCGAGGTGCAGCTTCTGGAGCTGGACGTCGGGCTTGGTGGTCTGCCGCACGGTGCGGCTGACCTCGTAGTTCTTGGTCTCCTGCAGGCGCTGGCCGGCGCCCGCCGAGCCGCCGGTCGGGCCCGCGGCGGGCGCGCCCGGCAGGTTGCCGCGCGTGCCGGCCACCCCGCCGATGCCCTGCGTGGCGTCGGCGCCCTCGACCGTGCGCGACTCGCTGCGCAGCGCGGGCTTCTCGGCGTCGAACAGCTCCTGGGTCTCGCTGATCTTGCGGTCATCGACGTCCGCGGTCGTCACGACCGAGACCTTGCCGATGCCGACCACGCGCTCGAGCATCGCGCGCACCCGCGCGGTCACCGTGCGCTCGAGGTCGGCCTTGCGGTCGGCAGAGTTCGGATCCGCGCCGTCGAGGAGGTTGCCGTGGTTGTCCACGATCACGACCGCCTCGGGTTTCAGGTTCTCGATGCTCGCGGCGACCAGCTGGCGCACGCCGCGGACCTGCTCGACGGACAGCGTCTGGCCGGCGTGCAGGTGGAGCGCGACCGACGCCGACGCCGGCTGCTCCTGATCCTTGGCGAGCGAGCGCTTGCCGAACGCAACCAGCACGCGCGCGCTCTCGACCTGCGCCAGCGCGGTGATGCTGCGGCCGAGCTCGCCCTGCAGCGCGCGCCGGTAGTTGACCTGCTCGGCGAAGCTCGACTGGCCCAGGCTCGACGCGTCGAAGATCTCGAAGCCCTTGCCGGTGTGCGGCAGGCCCGAACTCGCGGCGATCGCGCGCGCCTCGTCGAGCCGCTCCGGCGCGACCTCGACCTTGCCGTCGTGCATCCGCGCCGGCACGCGCCGGCCCTCGAGCACGACCAGCAGCGACTGCGCGTCGTCGGGCGACATGCCCTCGCTCACCGGTGCCCACGGCTCGGTGCGGCGGGCCAGCGTCGAGTACGCGACGACTCCTGCGATGCCGAGCGCCGCGGCGATCGCGATCGCCTTGCGGCTCTTCGCCTGGCGGCCCCACAGCTCCTTGAGCTGCTGGAGGACGGCCATAGGGCCTGTGGCAGGAGCGTCAGCCATGGATTATACCTGCGTGTTCATCAGCTCGCGGTACGCCTCGAGCGCTTTGTTCTTCAGCGTCGTCGCGTAGCGGACGGCGATGTTCGCCTTCTCGGAGGCGATGACGACCTCGTGTATGCCCATGCCCGGATCGCCCTTGGCGAACTTCTCGGCGGCATCGGTCGCGGTGTGCTCGGCGTTGTGCGCCTCTTCGAGCGCCTTGCTGAACGAGTTGGCGAGGTCGACCTTGCCGGCGGGCGCCTTCTCGACGCCGCCGGCGCCCGCGGGAGCCGCAATGCTCGAGAGCTCCGGCGACACGAACGGCTGGATCGGCGCGATGCTCATCGACCGATCCCCAGCGCGCGCTCGGCCATGTTGACCGCGGTCGTCATCGTGGTGACGCCGGCATCGTAGGCGCGCGAGGCGGTGAACATGTCGACCATCTCCTCGACGGGATTGACGTTGGGATACGCGACGTAGCCCTGCGCGTTGGCCTGCGGATGGCCCGGGTCGTACTCGAGCCGCGGCGGCGCCGCGTCCTGCGAGATCTGCGAGACCGCGACCCCGCGCACCGCCTGGGCGAACGGCGTGTTCATCGCGCCCGGTACGTCGACCGACGACATGATCACGTCGCGCCGCTTGTACGGCCCGCCGCCCGCCGACTGCGTGGTCTGCGCGTTCGCGAGATTGGAGGCCGCGACGTTCATCCGCGTGCGCTCGGCCGAAAGGCCGGACGCGGACACTTCCATGGCGGTGAAGAAGTCCATTGTGGGCATCAGGTACCGTCTCCTGCGGCGTAGCGGAGCAACGCGAGGCGGCGCGAGGTCAGCTCGGCCGAGGTCGCGTAGCGGGCGCGGTTGGCGTCGATCTTCGACAGCTCGCGCTCGAGCGAGACGGCGTTGCCGTCCGTGCCCTGCAGCGCGCCGCCGTCGTCGAACGACGTGACGAAGTCAGTGGTTGCCGGAGGCGACAGGTGACCTTCGTGGGTCACCGCCATTGCCCCTGGGTCGTCCGCCGGACGGCGCTGGAGGTCGGCGGGCCGGAACCCGGGCGTGTCCAGGTTGGCCACGTTGCCCGCGAGCACCGTGTGGCGCTCACGGTGGTACGTCATCGCCGCCTGGAGCGTGTCAACGGTGGAGAGATCGACGGCCACGGCTGGCTGTCCAGCAAGCGCCGGGCCGGGAGTGAACCGAGGTAGTGCAGCAGGTTACCGGTGGGGCGCTCGCGATCGTCGGCGATCTTGACGCTCGGATGAACCGGTCGAGTCCACCGATGTGATCGACAGCGTTGCGCGCGAAGTTTTCGGTCTCCTGTTCGAGACCAGCTCCGAGGCGATCTTCATCGTCGATCGAACCACGCAGCGGATCGTGTCCGCCAATGTGTGCGCGGCCGAAACGCTGAGCCGCGAGATCGATTCGCTGGTCGGGATCGCACTGAGCGAGCTGTCGTACGAGGCCGAGCGCGATCTCTTGCAGCCCGGTCACTACGAGGACGTCGGACTGCGCGGCGGCGACGACTACCCGGTGTACGTCGAGCTCAACGTCGCCCACGTCGAGGTCGACGGCCTGGCGCTCGCCGCCTATACCGCGCGCGATACCTCGGAGCGCAGCCTGCTCGAGCGCGAGCTGATGGCCAAGCACTCCGCGCTGTTCACCGCCCACGCCGACCTCGAGCGCGCGCACGCGCAGCTCAGCGACACCAAGCGCGAGCTCGAGATCCGCAACCAGGAGATCGCGCTCCTGGCCTGGCGGGGCGCGATGGGCGAGCTGGTCGCCGGCATCGCTCACCACCTCAACAACCCCGTCGGTGCGCTGTCCAGCACGATGCGCCGGCTGTCGATCGCCGTCGGCAAGCTCCCCGAGGAGCACCGCGGCGAGCTCGACCGCTTGATCACCCGCGTGGGGCAGATCGCCCGCCGCATCGAAACCAACGTCGCCGCCATCCTGGACGCCAGCAAGTCGAGCGCGCAGCCCGACCGAACGAGCGGCGCGGGCGCGCGCGAGCTGCCCCCCGAGCTCGCCAATGTCCTGTCGACCTTTACCGAGCAACTCGAAGACATACCTACGAAAGATCCGCAATGAAGACTGTACGCATCCTCGTCGTCGACGACGACGACCACGTCCGCGACGCCCTGGTCGACGAGCTATCGTCGGACTACCGCGTCGAAGCCGTCAGCTGCGGCGGCGAGGCATTCGACGCGCTCGCGCTCCATCAGTACGACGTCATCATCTCGGATCTCAAGATGCCGGATCACGATGGCATCGAGGTGCTCGAGTACGCGCGCCAGCACCAGCGCGATCCGGTGCGCGTGCTCCTGACCGGCTACCTCGACGAGCGCGCCCACCGCGCGCTGCTCCGCCCCGACGCGCCGTACAAGGTCGGAAAGCCATGGCACGACGAGATCGAGGTCGTGGTGCGCCGCGGCCTCGAGCAGCGCGAGCTCGCGCGCCGGCTGTGCGCCTCGGTCGAGGACGCGCTGAGCCTGACCTCGTTCGACGACGAGCTCGCCGCGACCCGCACGCCGATCGAGCTATCCGAGGTCATCGTGCGCCGCGCGCTGACCGCCGAGGGCGTCACCGCGTGCGCCACGGTGGTCCGCACCGACGGCGCCGAGCACGTGGTGACCGGCGGCGCCGTCTCGCGCGAAGGGCAGGGCTGGTTCCTCGACCTGCCGCTCGACGGCGACGGCGACCTGCGGCTGCGCGCGCGCGGCGTGACCGAGAGCGCCCGCCAGCTCGTGACCTACATGGCGCATCGCGCCCAGCGCCGGTGCGGCCTGCTCGAGGCGCGCGCGCCGACCACGATGGCGTTCGCCGGCCCGGGCGCGCGGATGAATCAGCTGATGCGCCAGGCCACGCTCGGTGCGCTGACCTCGACGCTGCTCCACGACCTCGCGTCGACCATGCAGGCGCTCAACGCCGCGCTCAGCGAGATCACGCTGCACGGCAGCCACGTCCCCGAGATCGCCGAGCCGGTGGTCGACGCCAACGCCGCCGGCGAGGAGGCCGTGCAGCTGTTCGTCGAGATGCGCAAGTTCATCCGCGACGGCGAGGTCAAGGTCAAGCCGATCGCGGTCAGCCGGCTCGTCGAGCGCGCGGTCAAGCTCGCCGGCGGCTACGTGCGCGATCGCGCGCAGCTCCGCGTCGGCGAGCTCCCCAAGGTCGAGGTCTCGGTCACGGAGTCGCTGTTCCTCCAGGTCCTGGCGAACCTTCTGCGCAACGCCGGCAACGCCTCGCCCAAGCACGGCGTGGTCGATCTGCGGGTGACCGCGAACGACGACGAGGTCGTGTTCGTCGTGACCGACGACGGCTCGGGCGTGCCATCCGAGATCGCCGACACGATGTTCGAGCCGTTCGCGAGCAACACCGGCGAGGGCACCGGCCTCGGCCTGGCGATCGCCGCCTACGTGATGCACATGCTCGGCGGCAAGATCAGCTACCGCAAGGACGCCACGCGCGGCGCCGTGTTCGCGGCGACGCTGCCGCGGCGCGCGCCGGAGCCTCCGCCGTCCGACGACTGATCGGCGGGTGCTCCCGGCGCTGATGCCTGGGCTTACGCCCGGGCGCGCTCGACGGTGACTTCGTGGTCGTTGTGCTCCGTGCCGTGAACACCGGCGATGATCGCATCGACCAGCTCCTCGGGCACACGGACGTGCGCGTGCGAGTCGCGCAGGCTGACCGAGCCGATCCGCGCCTTGTCGCCGCCGATCGGCGCCGACAGCAGCGAGCGCAGGTCGTCGGCCGACACCCCGTGCTTCTTGCCAAGGCTCACGAACAGGCGAGCCTGTGCGCCATCGGCCGCGGCCGCCGCGGCTGCCGACGGCGTGACGACGGTGTCGCGCTTGCCGCGGCCATGGCGATCGGTCTTGTCGCCGCGCTCGGGCTTGTCGTGGCGCTCGGTCTTGTCGGGACGGTCTGACTTGGCGTGCCGGTCGGGCTTCTCGGGACGATCCGACTTGGCGTGGCGGTCGGGCTTCTCGGAACGGTCGGCCTTGTCGTTGCGCGCGGGCTTGTCGGGCGTCGTGTCGCTCCGGCTCCGGCCCTTGTCGCGGTCGCGCCCGCGCTCCTTGCCGCGGCGAGGCTCGGCCGACGCCTCCTCGGTCTCCTCGGCCTCACCAGCCTCGTCGGCGGCGGTTTCCGCCGCGGCCGGTGCCGGTGCCGGCTCGGGCGCCCGGGTGGACTTCTCCTCGGCCCAGGTCTCCCAGAACTCGCGCGTCTCGGCGGTCGGCTCGGCCTTCTTGTCGCGCTTGCCCTTGCGGTCGCGTTCACCGCGGTCGCCACGGTCGCCGCGATCACGGTCGCGATGCTCGACGCGATCGAGCACGGCGCGCGCCACCTCGTCGACCCGGCTCGGGGGCGCCTCGGCGGTCTCGATCTGCGACGGCACCTCGATGGTCTCCACCGTCTCGACGGTGGGCGCCGCCTCGGTCCCCACCGCGGTCACGGGCTCTGCGGCCGGCTCGATGTGCGCGGTCGCATCCTGCGCCGCCACCAGCTGCTGGGCGTCGCTGCGCTCGGGGCGTTCGCCACGCTCGGCGCGCTCTCCCTCGGGCCGGCGGTCCTCGCGCGGACGATCGCCGCGATCGCGGTCCCGATCGAACCGACGCTCGCCCCGGTCGCGGTCGAACCTGCGCTCGCCGCGATCGCGATGGCGGTCGCCGCGGTCACGGTCGCCGCGGTCACGGTCGCGAGGGTCGCGGTCGCGAGGGTCGCGGTCGCGCGCCTCGGTCGCCGGACGCGCCTCGGTCGCCGGACGCGCCTCGGTCGCCGGACGTGCCTCGGTCTCCAGACGCGCCTCGGTCTCGGGACGTGCCTCCGTGTCCGGACGCTCCCCGATCGCGATGCCCGGCGCCGAGCCCTCGGCCGCCGAGGCCGGTGCCTCGCCGATGGCGAGGTCCGGCCGGGACACATCGGTTCGCGACTCGAGGCGGTCGCGCGGGCGATCACGGTCGGGGCGATCGCCACGGTCGTTGCGATCGCGGCCGCGGTCGAAGCGGCGCTCGCCGCGGTCCTCTCGATCGCGCCACGGCCGGTCGCCACGCTCGCCGCGATCCGGGCGCTCGCCGCGGTCGGGGCGCTCCCCGCGATCCGTGCGCTCGGGCCGCTCGCCGCGGTCGCCGCGGTCGCCGCGCTCGAACCGGTCGCTGCGCTCTGGACGATCCGCGCGCTCCGGCCGGTCACCACGCTCGCCGCGATCCGGGCGCTCGCCGCGGTCCGGGCGCTCGCCGCGGTCGCGATCGAACCGGCGCTCGCCGCGATCCTCGCGATCGCGCCACGGCCGATCGCCACGCTCACCGCGATCGCGGTCGAGGCGCGGACGCTCCTCGCCCGGAGCACCCTCGGCGACGGCGTCGACGCGCTCGGGCCGCTCGCGCTCGGGCCGCCGGGGCCGCGTCCGCGTGCTGAGCTGGTTCAGCCGCTCGGCGACCAGCTGCACGAGCACGCGCTTGCCTTGCGACGAGACCAGCAGCTTCTCGAAGATCTTGGTCTCGAGGTCGCTCGGGCCGGTTCCGGTCGGCGGTGTACCGCGGATCAGGATCTGCACCGGGTCAGGCGGCTGCGGGATGCCGACCGGCGGCAGTGGAACCTTGAGCCGGCCGACGAAGATATCGTCCTTGGGCAGCAGCCGCTCCTCGGGCTTGATCCCGAACTGCAGCCGCACGTAGCGGAAGTTGCCCAGCTCGCGCGGCCCGACCATCGACAGCGCCGTGCCCTTCTTTCCCGCGCGGCCGGTGCGGCCGGTGCGGTGCACATAGATCTCCGGCACCTCGGGCACCGAGTAGTTGATCACGTGCGAGAGGTCCGAGATGTCGATACCGCGCGCGGCGACATCGGTCGCGCACAGAAACCGCAGATCGTGGGCCTTCATCCGGCCCATCACGCGCTCGCGGTCGCTCTGGGCGAGGTCGCTCGAGAGCGGCTCCGCGTCGAGCCCTTGCTTCTGCAGGAAGCGCGCGACCATCGTGGTCTCGTCGCGCGTGTTACAGAAGATGATCGCGCTCTCCGGGTTCTCGGCGAACAGGATCTTGAGCAAGTCGCGGCTGCGCGCGATGCCGCTCACGATGTAGTACGCGTGATGGATCTCGGCCACCGAGACGCCGTCGCGCGACAGCGAGATCTGCTCGGGCACGCGCATGTGGCGGCGCGCGTAGCGCGCGACCTCGTCGGGCATCGTCGCCGAGAACAGCAGCGTCTGCTTGCGGTCCGGCAGGTGCGAGACCACGCGCTCGATGTCCTCGAGGAAGCCCATCGAGAGCATCTCGTCGCACTCGTCGAGGATGAACGTCGAGATCGCGCGGCAGTCGAGCGTGCGGCGGCCGATGTGGTCGAGCACGCGGCCCGGCGTACCGGCGATGATGTGCACGCCGTCACGCAGCGCCTTGATCTGCTTTCCGATCGGCGCTCCGCCATAGATCGCCTCGACGAGGATGCCGCGGTGCTTGCCGAGCTGGGTGAGCTCGCGCGAGACCTGCAGCGCCAGCTCGCGGGTCGGCGCCAGGATCAGCACCTGCGGCGCGCGATGCGACGGGATGAGCTTGCTGATCGTCGGCAAGCCGAACGCGGTCGTCTTGCCGGTGCCGGTGCGCGACTGGACAAGCAGGTCCTTGCCCTCGCTGACCGGCTTGAACACCGCGGTCTGGACCGCCGTCGGTGCGAAATAGCCCATGTCGTCGAGCGCGAGTCGCACATCGGGGTGAAGCCCGAGGTCATCGAAGCTCGGCGCCGCCGGCGCGGCGGGCGGCTCTACAACCGGCTCGGGCGCAGCGCTCGCGGCGTTGGCCGAGTCCGCCGGTGGCGGCTCGATCGCAGGCGCGGAGGTCGGCGCGGTCTCAGCCGAAATGGGTGCAGCCGCGATCGCGGCGAGGTCGTCCGCCGCACCGTTCTGGTGCGGCTCCGGGTCGTTCGTCATCGTGTAGAACCTTGGTTGTTCCCGACGAGGTCGGGAGTCCGCGCCGGGTGGCCGCGGACCTGGGGTGCTCTCCGAGATCCTCCAGTCGGAGCACTGGTCGCGAAGTGTTGGCGAGGAGATTCACAGTCGAAGGGCGACGTCGCTCTTCACTGCTCCACGGGACTTCGACGAAGCAGAGCTCTCGCGGTACAGCGCGCGCAGCCCTGGTTTTCGATGAATCGATCACAAGTTCCTTGAATTGCGCAGACCTTAGTAGGCACCCACGCCCGGGTCAAGGCCGCGCCCGAGAATCGCCAGAATCGCCAACCTCCGAAGCGCCGGGTCAGCGGGGCACGGAGAGGCGGACAATTCCATTGCTGTCGGACGTGCCACGGCCCCCGAGCAGCGCCGGGATCGGGCACGAGGCCGGGGCGTGCGCGACCTCGGCGCAGACGCCGGTGGGCGTCGACATCTGATAGAGCTTGAGCTCGGCCTTTTCGACCACGTCCCCGGCCGCCGTCGCGATGTGGCCGTGCAGGAACGCGGCCTCGGGCAGGCGGACCTCACCGAGGGCGACCGTGTTCACCGTGCCATCGCGCGGGATCTCGACCTCGCTGAGCTGGTACGTGGGCGCCCGAGACATCGGCGGCGGCTCGATCAGAAGGTCGTAGTGGCCCCAGACGGTGGCGACGTTGGCGTCGACCGCGATCACAAATTCTCCGGTGTCGAAGCTGGTCACTGCCGTCGCCGCCGGGATCGCCGCCACGAACGCCTGCGGCGCGGTGTCGAGCGTCCACAGAAAGCGCAGCGACGGCCGCGCGGTGATCTGCGCGTTGGACAGCGGCTCCCCGAACGCGTCCAGGATCCGCCCGCTCACGGTGATGCGCGCCCCCAGCCGATAGCTGAGCGCGGTCAGGTTGGCCAGCTTCTGGTCGAACATGACGCCCAGGCTCGAGCCCGCCGGCGGTGTGATCGACAGCCGGTACGTGCTCGCGAGGTCGGCTCCGTCGAGCAGGTGCAGGGTCGCCATGCCCTTGTCATCGGTGGTCTGATCATCGTTGACGGTGAACGAGACGCCGGTCTTGGTGCTCGATCCCGCGACCGAGATCAGCGCGCCGCTGACCTGGGTGATCATGCCGTTGCGCTCGACGCCGGTGACCTGCACGGTGACCGCGCGCGGCGCGCCCAGCGTGATCGGCACCGTCACGTTGCGCGATGACGACCGCGTCTGGTCGATGTTGGCGATGTGCACGGTCGGCGCGGTCGTCTTGGCGGTCGGCCGCGCGACCAGCTCGACCGGGCCGACCAGATCATCGGACAAGGTCACCGCGTACGCGCCGTTCGCGTCGGTGAAGTCCACCGTCGAGACCTCGATCGCGGGCTGGGCGGCGTCCCACCGTCCGAGCGCGGTCACCCGATAGCCGGCGAGCCCGTGCCCGGTGGCGTCGGTCACCGTGCCGCTCAGCACCGGCAGGTCGGCCCCGCCGAGCTCGGTCTTGACCGTGGTGTTGTCGAGCATCGCGGCCTGGAAGCGCAGCGGCGGCAGCGGCAGCGCCGGATCGCTGGCGCCCTGGGTCTCGATCCCGGCGCCGGCGAGCACCGTCACCGTGTACGGCTCGTCGCCCGGGTGCGCGCGCGGCACCGCGATGCTGAAGCCGCTCGAGCCGGCGTCGACGCTCGCCACCGTCTTGAACCCGGGCCCGCCGCGGAACTGCGACGGCCGCGAGACCGTGATCGTCGCCGCCAGCGTCGCGGTATCGCAGCCCGTCATCGGCGGCGGGCAGAACGCGACGACCCGGCCCGTGATCCGCACCGCGGACTCGAGCGCGAGGTCGCCGAGCCAGCCGTCGTCGGGGAGCATGAATTGCGGCAGCTCGAGCGGCACGAGGTCGCGGCGCGCACTCGGTGGCGAGAGCACCGCGGCGAACGGCCCCATCGGCGGATTGCCCCAGCACACGTTCTCCTGGCAGACCTCGAGCTCGCTGCCGCAGTCCGAGTCCTTCTCGCACATCGGCTTGGGCTCTTCGGGCACGCTGACGCAGCCGACCGCGAGGAGCCCCGGCACGAGGCAGCCCAGCAGCGTGGCGCGGCGTATGGAGACAGCGTCGATCATGTCATCGGGTCATCAGGTCTGGGGGGGCTGGCACTTGAGGAAATAGAACACGCTGGTCTTCATCCCACCCTCGGGCATCGCCTGGAAGGGTGGATCCCCCAGCCCGGGGGCCAGCGGAAGGCGATCGAATACCATGATGGTCATGTTGCGGAGCACGCCCAGATCCGCAGTCACGCACAGCGAGTTGAGCTTGCAAGTCACGTTGCGGATGGCATTGCCCGAGGCACCCGCCTCGCAGCGCGCGCGCGCGTCCAGCCGGTCCGGCATGTTGTAGTCGACGAAGATCCGGACGTACAGCAAGTCCTGAGTATCGGTGTCGATCAGCTGCAGGCTGAGATCGCCGGCCGTGGCGCCCATGTCGAACACCAGGGGCCCGGGCTCGGACAGGACCTGACGGTCGCTGGTCACCGAGAGGATCGCTGGCGGCGAGTTGACGCCGGCGTCCTGGTTGTCGGGCGAGAGCGATGGCGGAATCACGCAGCCGGGTGCCATCACCACGGCCAGCGCCGCCAGCACCGGCAGCGTCGGACGACCGAGCATGGCGAACCGGATCCCCACGATCGGCAACAGGGCATGCACCGCACGCGCCAGCGGCGATCTGATCCATGATTGCAAGGGGTTACCGCCGGCAGTGACCGGCAACGCCTGGCTTGGCTCGGACATTCTCGTCATGGACTGTGCATCGCTGGAAAGGATCTGGGTCACATCGCCTAGGTCACGTCGGCGCCGACATCGGACGGGTCGTCGGATTCCTTCTCGAGATGGCGAAACACCGTCCGGGGGTCGACGCCGAGGTCGCGCGCCGTCTTGGTGCGGTTGCCGTTGTTGAGCGCGAGCACCTCGTTGATGTAGTCGCGCTGGAACTTGTCCTTGGCCTCGGCGAGCGTGAGGATCTGGGGCAGAACGTCGCCGGTGAGCCCGAGGTCGTCGGGCCCGATCACGCTCGACTCGCACAGGACGATCGCCTTCTTGATCCGGTTCTCGAGCTCGCGGATGTTCCCGGGCCACGCGTGCTTGCGGATCGCGACCGCCGCGTTGGGCGACAGGCCCTTGACCTTGACGTCGTACTCGCGCGAGTAGCGCGACAAGAGGTAGCGCGCGATCACCAGCACGTCGTCGCCGCGCTGGCGCAGCGGCGGCAGCTCGACGTTGACCACGTTGAGCCGGTAGTACAGGTCCTCGCGGAACCGGCCGTTTGCGATCTCCTTCTCGAGGTCGCGGTTGGTCGCCGCGAGGATGCGGATATCGCAGCTCTCGGGGCGCGTGTCGCCGACCCGGTACACGATGCGCTCCTGGAGCGCGCGCAGGATCTTGACCTGCAGCTCGATGGGCATCTCGCCGATCTCGTCGAGGAACAGCGTGCCGCCGTCGGCCGCCTGGAACTTGCCCTGCTTGTTGGCGACCGCGCCGGTGAACGCGCCCTTGACGTGGCCGAACAGCTCGGACTCGAGCAGGTTCTCCGGGATCGCGCCGCAGTTGATCGTGATGAACGGCTTGCCGGTGCGCGGCGAGCGATTGTGGATCTCGCGCGCGATCAGCTCCTTGCCGGTGCCGGTCTCGCCGGTGATCAGCACGCTGATGTCGGTCGCGGCGATCTTCTCGACCTTGCGGAACACCTGCTGCATCGGCGGGCTGGTGCCGACAATCTCGCCGAAGCGATACTGCTCGAGCCGGTCGTTGAGCCGCTTGTTGTCGACCCGCAGCTCGTTGAGCAGCAGCGCGTTGGCCACGATCAGCGAGGCCTGCGACGAGAACACGGTCAGGATGCGCAGCGTGTCGGCCTGGAACAGGTCGCGGATCGAGTCGTTGCCGACGTAGATCAGGCCGAGCAGGCGGCCGCGGTCGAGCAGCGGCACGCAGATCACGCTCGAGACCTTGAGCTGCATCACGCTCTTGGCCGCCGAAAACTCGTCGTCGCGCATCGCGTCCGAGACGATCACGGGCTTTCGCGAGCGCACGACCTTGGCGATGATCGAGTCCGACAGCTGCGAGACCGCGTCGGCGATGTTCTCGCGGTTCAGGTTACGCGCGACCTTGACGTCGATCGTGTCGCCCTCGAGCAGCACCAGGAAGCCCTTGTCGGCGTTGGTGATCTCGATGACCGCGTCCATCAGCGCGTCGAGCAGCTCGCTGAGATCGCGCTGGTGGATCAGGCGCTCGGAGAACTCGTAGAGCTTGGTGTACGCGTCGAGGTCCGCGAAGGTGGGCGCGGCCTCCTCCTCGATGGGCACCGCGTCGTCGATCATCGCGAACTTGAGCTCGCAGCTGCCCAGCATCAGGCGGTCGTCGTGGGTCAGCTTGTGCTTGCCGCGCTTCTTGCCGTTGACCACGAACTCGGACTTCTTGGGCGCCAGCACGGTGTACATCTGGCCGTCGAAGTGCACCGCGAAGCCGTCGACCACGAGCGGATCGGGCAACACGATGTCGTTGTCGGGGCCCGAGCCGAGCGACGTGATCTTCTTGTAGAGGTTGTAAACGGTGGGCGGGTGCCCGGGTGCGGTGAGTCGAAGCGAGGGCATCAGTCGTTCTCCCAGGTCAGCCCGATCCCGGCGATGTCGGGCGCGATCAACGGATGAAGGTGCAGACGGTCGAGAGCGGAGGTCTTCTTGGCGGCTGGCTTGGTCGTCCGGTCCTGCGGCAGGTCGCGCAGCGATGGCGGGAGCGAGTCGCCCTCGATCTGCACCGTCGGCTTGTAGTTGAGCAGCGCGTCGACCACCCCCCAGGCGTAGATCGCGAAGAACGCGATGCCGGTCCCGATCTCGACCTGCTGCAGCTCCTTGACGCGCGTCACCTCGGGGAGCGGCACCTTCGAGACCAGGCCGTACTTGCCGGACAGATACAGGAACACGCCGACCGAGATGCCGCCGGTGAGGCCCTGGCCGGCGGCGAACAGGATGCCGCGCCACGGCTGCTTGTTCTGGAATTGCCCGGCGCCGAACGGCGCGAAGTTGATCACGAACGAGCGCTTCTCGACGAAGACCAGGCTCTCGCGGTACTTGCGGATCCGCTCGCGCTCGTCGGAGAGCTTTCTGAGCTGCGCGTCGCGCTCGGCGCGCGCCTCGATGTCGGCCCGGGTCTCGTCGAACAGCCGGATCGCGCCCTCGGAGAACAGCTTGTCGGTCAGCATCTTGTCGGGCTGGATCTGCAGCGCCTTCTCGAACTCGTTCTTGGCCTCGATGCGGTGCCCGGTCTCGAAGTTGCTCGCGCCGAGGATCACGTGGGCCTCGACGAGGTCGGCCGGCGCCGCGAGCTTCTCGTCGGGGTAGAGCAGGTAGGTCGCCAGCTTCATCGCCGAGTCGTAGTCGTGCTCGCGAAACGAGAACCGCGCGCGGTCGAGGTCCTGGGCCGGCGACGCGTGGGCCGGCGCGGCGAGCGCCAGCATCACCAGCAGCGTCAGTGCCCCGCGACGACGCAAGGTACCTCTTTGGTCTTGCCGGCGGCCACCGTGACCTTGATCGGGGTCGGGTCGATGCGATCGCCCAGGAACTCGACGACGACGGTCTTGGTCTCGTCGGTGCTGTCGCCGATCGGGACCGCGAACGGTTCGCCGAGGTTGGCGCTGATGCTGGCGCTGCTCACGCCCGAGATCCGGACCTCGGCGAGCGGGTTGTCGCGGCACAGCGGCAGCACGCGCCCCGGCAGGTACGGCATCACGATCGTCAGGTCGGCGCCCGGGCGGACCGTCTTGCTCTCCTCCTGGCAGCACCGGCTGAGGCTGAACACGTGGATCTCGATCTCGGCGGTGAGCTCGAGGTGGATCATGCCGTCGGCGGGGACCGGCTTGCGCGGTCCGGTACCGAGCGCGTACTCGGCGTCCTTGGCGGGCGATACCCGGACCTGCGTCGGCACCCCCGCGACCACGACCGCGGCATCGGGCGGCGACTGCGTCCTCGCCGGATCGGGGCCCGGTGGCGGCCCGGGCGGTGGATCGGCCGCCGCGACCGGGGCCGTCTCGACCGCGGCATCGATCGGCAGCCGCGCGAGCTCGTCATGCGCGACCTCGGTGCGCCGCACCGCGAGCGGGGTCGCGGCGGCCTTCTCGGTCACCTGCGGCGGCGGATCGAGCGGCGGCGGCTCGGTGTTGCGATGGACCATCCACGCACCCAGCCCGACGACGGCCGCGAGCCCCGCGGCGATCAGCTGCGACCGCCGCCGCTTGCGCCGGTTGATGCCGTCGAGCAGCTCGAGCACCCGCGCGTTGCTCGGATCGATCGTCAGCACGCGGTCGAACACGTCGAGCGCGGCAGCGCGATCGTCGTCGTTGAGCCGCGCCTGGCCGCACCGCGTGAGGTGATCGATCATGCGATCGCGCAGCGCGTGCTCGTAGGCCGTCGGTGCCTGGAAGTAGCGGCCGAGCTCGCCGGCGACCTTGTCGTGCGGGATGCCGCTCTCGTCGAGGTAGCCTTCGAGCGCGATCACCATCTCGCTGACCGCCGGGAAGCGGTCGCCCGGCACCGCGGCCATCGCGCGCAAGATGATGCGCCCGAGCCGGTTACCGATCCGCGGGTTGGCCTGCCGCGGGTCGATGAACCTGCACTCGGCGATCCGCTTGAGCACCTCGTGCGGGTTCTTGCCCTCGAACGGGAGCCGCCCGACGCACAGCTGGTACAGCACGATGCCCGCCGCGAACACGTCGGTGCGAAAATCGAGCGGTCGACCCTCGACGTGCTCGACCGCGTGCTGACGATCGATCCGAGCAACGCGCGGGTGCTCGAGCTGCTCGATGGCATCAACCGGCGCGAGCGGCGGCGGTCTCAGCTGATCGCCGCGGGGCTCGCGGCCGTCGTCGGGCTGGGTGCGTGGATGGTCCATCGCAACACCGAGCCGCCGCCGCTCGATCCG
>DATIPJ010000706.1:0-12630 GCA_035472155.1 Kofleriaceae bacterium | reverse complement strand
ATGCCCGCAACCGGTCCGAGCGTCGAGGCTCGCTTATACCCATTCGGGCGCGATGGGATCGATGCCGAGCAGGTGGCGAAGCGCGTAGCGATACGCTGAAGCGCCGTGATCGCTGTTGGTGAAGATCGCGATCGAGGTCTTCGTCGCGGGTTGCCACCAGGTGAAGTTCTTCACGCCGGGGCTATCTCCCCAGTGGAAGTAGGCGGGGGCGCCCAGAGAGGTATCGACACCCCAGCTGAGTGCCCATCCGATCGTGCCTTCGATCCGGTTGTGGATGGCGTACTCGTCGGGGTGTGCCGCGGCATCGGCCATCGAGCGCTCGAGGAAGGCCTGGTAGTCGCCGATGGTGGTCCACAGCGACGCGGCGGCATTGGGAGTCACTCCGACTGGCATGGCAAATAGCTTTTCGCGCGTGGCAGTCGCCATGAACTGGTCGTAGGTCAGCGACTCGGGTGGAACGCCGGCCTTCTCCGCGACGGCGTATCCTTGCTTGGCGTAGTAGGTCGCCGAACGCTCGAGCAGCTGGCCTTGCTCGTCATGCTCGGTCGCCGAGCGCGGCTCGACGGCGGGTGTCCACGTGAACGTGCTCTCGGTCATGCCGAGCGACGGAAGCACGACGGTGTTCAGATGGCGCCCGAGCGGTGCGCCGACCAGGTGCTCGACGACGCGCTGGAGGAGCACGTAGCCCTCTCCGGAATATTTCCAGCGCGTCCCCGGCTCGAACTGAGATTCGAGCGTCGCGGCTGGATCGAAGCGCCAGTTCACGAGGCCCGTCGCATGGGACAGGACGTGCTCGGTGGTGATCTTCGCGGCAGGACCGGTGAGGCCGAGTGAGAGGTAATCCTGGAGTGGCCGCCGCCAGTCGAGCCGCCCGCTGCGTGCGAGCTGGCGTACGACCATCGTGAAGACGGGCTTGGTCAGCGACGCCGCCGAGAAGACTGTGGTCGGCGTGATCGGGTCGCCGCGCCCGGCCGCGCGCACGCCCGCGACATGAACCAGCGAGCGGCCCGACAGGCTGCCTTTCGCGGCCAGTCCTGGCGTCTTGAGGACCGGTAACCAGCTCGCGAGATCGGGGCCGGCGGCGGCGGGTGCGGCAAGGGGCGGGGAGCTGTGTCCGCAGGCAGACGCGCCGACGGCTGCGGCCGTGGCGTGGAGGAACGTTCGACGGCGCATCGTCGATACCTACCATGTGGGAACGCCGCTGCATCACGGGACCACGAGTTGTGCGACTGTGCCGGCATGAACGACACGGGGACCGCGCGCACGTCGGCAAAGGTCGCGAGCGTGCTGCGCGTGACGAGCGGCAACTTTCTCGAGATGTTCGACTTCTTTCTGTTTGGCTTCTTTGCCACGAACATCGCGAAGGCGTTCTTTCCGGCGGCGAGCGAGTTCGCGTCGCTGATGCTGACGTTCGGGACGTTTGGCGCCGGGTTCTTGATGCGGCCGCTCGGGGCGATCTTCCTCGGCGCGTACGTCGACCGGGTCGGCCGGCGGCGCGGGCTGATCGCAACGCTGTCGATCATGGCGGCCGGAACGGTGCTGATTGCATTCGTGCCGGGCTATGGCTCGATCGGGATTGCGGCCCCGCTGCTCGTGCTGGTCGGGCGGCTGCTGCAGGGCTTCTCGGCCGGCGTCGAGCTCGGCGGGGTGTCGGTGTATCTGTCGGAGATGGCCACGCCGGGGCACAAAGGGTTTTATGTCAGCTGGCAGTCGGCGAGTCAGCAACTCGCGATCGTGGCAGCTGCGGCGCTGGGCTATCTGCTGAATGCAGCGCTGGCGCCGGCGGAGATCGCCGCGTGGGGATGGCGCATTCCATTCTTCGTCGGTTGCACGATCGTGCCGGTGATCTTCGTCATCCGGCGCTCGCTGCAGGAGACACCGGCGTTCCTCGCGCGCACGCATCGGCCGGACCTGCGCGAGGTCGTGCGCACGCTGGGCAAGCACTGGCTCGTCGTGCTCGGCGGCATGTTGCTCGTGGTGATGACGACGGTGAGCTTCTACTTGATCACGATCTACACACCGACGTTCGGCAAGAGTGTATTGAAGCTCTCGGCGACCGACAGTTTGATTGTCACGTTCTGCGTGGGAGTATCGAACTTCATCTGGCTGCCGGTGATGGGCGCGCTGTCGGATCGCGTCGGACGGCCGCCGATCCTGATCGTGTTCACGTGCCTCACGATCGCGACGTCGTATGCGGCGATGAGGTGGCTGGTCGCGGCGCCCAGCCTCGGCCACATGCTGCTGGTCGAGCTGTGGCTGTCGCTGCTGTACGGCAGCTACAACGGTGCGATGGTGGTCACGCTGACCGAGGTGATGCCGGTGGAGGTCCGGACGGTGGGCTTCTCGCTCGCATACAGCCTGGCGACGGCGCTGTTCGGCGGCTTCACGCCGGCGATCTCGACGTGGCTGATCGAGGTGACGGGCGACCGCGCCGCGCCGGGGCTGTGGATGGGCTTCTCGGCGGTGTGCGGCCTGACGGGCACGTGGATCCTGGTTCGCGGTCAGCGCCGGCGCCGCCGGGAGGCCGCGGGCGCCGCGCGATCGTCAGGCGCGCTGGTCGGGCAAGAAGCCGCGGAGTAGCTCGGCGAGCGGCTTGCGCACGACGCAGCGGTCGAAGCGAAAGCCATCCGCGAGCGCTTCGGCCTGCGCGGGGTCGAGGCCCTCGAAGCACCGCGCGAAGTCCTGCACGAGCGGTTCCGCGAGGAGGATGTGACGGACGAGCGTGTGCACCCACGACTGCACGCCGAACGGGAATGGATCGAAGTCGGGGAACTCGTCGCGGAACGTCCGCTCGATCGGATCGAGGATATGGCGCACGCCGGTGTCGACGGAGCCCCAGTGGTCGACGCCGAGCCGCGCCTTCTTGGCCACGACCGGCGCGATGCGCTGGAGATAGGGCGCCTCCGGTGGCATGTAGACGACGCCCTGGAGGCCGATATCCTTGTAGGTCCACAGGCTCCAGCCGGCGGCGTGCTGCCGGTAGAGGTCGAGCTGATCGCGCAGCAGTTGATAGCGCTCGGTGTCGCGCGCCGCGTCGCCGACGAAGACCGGGCCGAATTCACCGATCCAGATCGGCGTGCCGGTCTTGCGCATGTACTCGGTGCGCGCGAGGAAGGTCCGCTCGACGACGGCGCGGTCGACGTACTGGCCGCGCGTGGTCCCTGGATAGCCGCCGCCGTCGATGAAGCCGGGCAGGGCGTAGTCGTGGGCCGTGTAGACGCAGTTCGGCATCGGATCGCCGAACATGTCGAAGTCGAGCGAGTAGCGATTGCCGTCGAGGAAGAGGACGTGCTTGGCGTCGACGGCGCGGATCGCACGCTCGAGCCGCCGGTAGAATGGGCCGATCGCGGTGGCGGTCGGGTCGGCGGGCTCGTTGATCGGGTTGTATCCGGCGACCCATGGCTGGTCGCGGTAGCGCGCGGCGAGCGCTTCCCAGAGGTGCACCGTGCGGTCCTGGAAGTGGCGATGCGTCCAGAACTGCGCCCAGTGCGTCGGGTTGTCGCTGTGCCAGTGCTGGTTCTGGAAGCCCGGCAGCGCGTGCAGATCGAGCACGGTGTAGATGCGGTGTCGGGCGCAGATGTCGATCGCGCGATCGAGGAGGCGAAAGCCTTCCTCCTTGAGCTCGAACGGGCGATCGTCGTCCTCGAAGTGCCGGTAGTTGAACGGCAGGCGGACGCAGTTGACGCCGATCGACGCCAGGAACCGCGCATCGTCGTCGTCGAAGAACGCCTGCAGGAAGCGATCGAAGAACCGCTGGTAGCCGGTGTCGCCGAGGGCGGCCCGCAGCGCGGCGCGCTGCTGGCTCTCGCTGGCCGGATAGCCGGTGATGAAGTTCTCCATGTTCATCCAGCCGCCGAGGCCCACGCCGCGCAGGACGACGGGAGTCCCCGAGCCGCGGACCAAGCCGCTACCCCTGACCTGGAGCAGGATGTCGTTCACGTGTCCTCCTCGACGGTACGCGCGCCGGATCGATCGGCGACCGCGGCTACTGGACGTGCACGATCTCGCGCATCCACACGACGGGGGTCTGCGCGTCGATCGTCGGAGCGGTTCCCGCGGTCACCTGGACGAGCGCGGCCTTCGGGAGCTGAGTCACCGGAGCGCGCGACGGAGCCTTGGTGCTCGGGCGCTTGATCATGCAACTACGCTAGGCCACTGGACGGTCGGGCGCAAGCGCCGCGTGGAGAGCGCCCGCAATTCCCGTCGTGGGAGGAGGTTACGGCGTCCCACGGGGACGAGGACGACGCGCCCGGTGGTCGCGTGAGCGGTCCACGCTTGTTCGACCTTCCGCGCCGATGCCGTCGGCGAGCTCGCTCGGGATCGTGATCTAGTCGGACTTCATCGCGGTGAGCATCGCGTTCCGGTCCGACGCGTTGAGCGCGTTGAACGCGGCGCGCGATGCTTGGGCCTGGCCGCCGTGCTTGGCGATCGCCTGCTTGATGGTGGAGGCGCTGCCGTCGTGGAGCAGCAGGGGGCGCAGGTGGAGGCCCCAGAGCGGCGCCGTCCGCAGCATCCTGGTCTTCGCCTGCGAGTCACCGTCGTTGCCAATGCCGTCGCCGGTGCCGATGTCGTGGAGGAGGAAGTCCGAGCGCGGGCGGAAGGTGAAGTTTGCGGGAACGCCGTTGAGCGGCTGCGCCGGCGTCTTGTAGTCCTTCAACAGGTGGCACTGCGCGCAGCCGATCCGGTTGAACACCGTGCCGCCTTGCAGGTTGATGGCCGGGTCGATGGGGAGGCGGGGCGCCGGCGCAAGGAACGTCATGAAGGTCGTGAACTCAGAGACGTCCTCCTCGAGCTCGGTGACGCCGCCGGCGCAGCTTCCGACGACGTCGTCGGTCTCGGCCGGGACTCCGGGGACGCCGCTCGGCGGAAGGAGGTCATCGCAGCCCGGGGGCACGGCGACGCCGTTGGGCTTGGACTCGTGGGCGAACGTCAGGATCGGAGAGCCGCGGACGCAGTGCTGCGAGGTGATCCCCATCTCGTTCAGGTACGCGTCGGCGGAGAACTGCGCGAGGTTGGCGATGCCGGCCTTCCATCCGAAGCGGCCGACGCGGGTGGTGTTGATCGAGGCCGGGTCGCTCTCGTTCGGCAACAGGACCTGGACCCGATTGACGACGCCGCGGACCGTGGCGGGTTGCGCGCTGGCGTTGGCGGCGATGACCGAATCCGGGATCGCATCGATGAGCCCGGCGCCGAACAGCGGCGTGGTCAGGCGGCCGGCGTGCGCGGTCGCCTCGGGCGGCTCGACTTCGAGCGGGACATTACAGCTCTGGCCGTTGAGGCCGGTAAAGGCACCCACCGTGAACAGCTGGCGAAGCGATCCCCCCTTGTTCGCGAGCGTGTTGAACGTCCCGTCGGCGTTGAGCTTGCCGAACCGGCGCTCGATCTGGGTGCCGGCGCCGCCGCTCGCGCCGAGCGAGTGGCAGATGGCGCAGCCCTTCTCGTTGAAGATCGGACCGAGGCCATCGAAGATCGTGGCGACGACTTCGAACGCGGCCTTCGCTTCGGCAAAGCTGTCGGCGGGGATCCCGGGCAATGGATCGCCGACGACGGCAGTGAGGCCTTGCTCGGTGGACGCGAACGATACCTCCTCGTCCTCTCCCGGGGAGTCGGCCGCGCATCCCGCGATGGCCACTCCCGATATGAGTATCCCACTCCACACCGCCCACCACCTGGTTTGATGATGCACTCTGTTACAGTTGACGATACACATCTGTTACTCCTCCTCGCGCGTTGCTTGTGCTTGCTACTGGTTCTCCACCTGACGTGACGTGTTGTTTCGGTCACCGTGAGCGGCGCGCGACGCGACGTGTGGCGGACCTGTCGCGCGGATCCGGTCTCACAGTCGATGGTTCTAGGGGGTGGGCTATCGGAAGTCAATCGCAATAGATGAGCTGTCGCGATTTGCATTCATGGATGACTAATGCAGAGTCGCATCAAATCTGAGTAGGCTGATTGTCCGCACTCAGGAATCCGATAGAGAACTTCGATTTCGAGTTGGCGCTCACGATCATGGCCGGAGATGAGGAGTCGACGCGATGAGAGCCAAGCGCCTCGACGACAAGACGCGATGTCATGGGGCACAGATGTGGCCGTCCACAGCAAGAGCTCACCGTATTCTGCACGACAAGATCGCTGTGAAACCCAAGCTGCCTGTCCTTTGACACCTTGCTGCTGCAGCGCGCAGCAGGACTGCTTTCGGCAAACGTAGCCATCACAACCTCTGACATCGCGTCATTGTGGGTCAGTGCTTTGTTGCCTCTGACATCGCGTCATTTGCGGGGCGGCGGTTTTTTGAGGTGCCAGATCGTGCCGCATGGGCGTATTGCCTCGGGCACGCGCCTGAACGTCACATGTTAGGCTCGATCGATGGCCGAATCCGCGGGTACTGGCGCAGGCCCGACGGTGACCGCATCGTCGGGCTACGGAGGGGAAGCGCCGGCCGGACCCGCTGCCGCTGCGGCGGCCTCCGTGGATGGCCTGGTGCCCGGGGCCTGGGTCGACCGCTACCAGGTGATCGAGGTGCTCGGGCAGGGCAGCATGGGCCTGGTGTATCGGGCGCGGGACGATGATCTGCGCCGCGAGGTTGCGCTCAAGCATATCAATCCCGGGCGCCGCAACCGGGCGGATGCGCAGGAGCGGTTGCGGCGCGAGGCGCGCGCGATGGCGCGGGTCGAGCATCCGGCCGTGATCCGCGTCTATGACGCCGAGATCGTCGACGGCGAGCTGTTCGTCGCCATGGAGCTCGCGCGCGGCGGCACGCTCGCGCAGTGGATGTGCGAACGGTCGCGGAGCTGGCGAGAGATCGTTCGGGTGTGGATCGAGGCCGGGCGAGGGCTCGCGGCGGCGCATGGCGCCGGGTTGATCCATCGCGATGTCAAGCCGAGCAGGCCGCGCGGGCGGCGGAGGTGTGGAGCACGACGCGGCGCGAGGCGTTGCAGGCCAAGATCGCGGCGATCGATCCGGGGCAGGGAGCTGCCCGGTTCGCGCGGATCGCGGCGGCGTTCGATGGTGGCGCCGAGCGCTGGAGCGCGATGCGCGTCGAGGCGTGCCGGGCGACGCGGGTCGAGGGCCGCCAGTCCGAGCTGGTCCTCGATCGCCGGGTCGCGTGTCTCGATCGAACAACGGTGGTGCTCATCCACGCGCTGGTAGGCCAGGCGGCCTGCTTGCTCGGCGCGCGACGTTTCGACGATGCGATCGCTCGCCTCGGTCGTGCGCTCGAGCTCAAGGCCAGCCCCGATGCAGCGTTCCAGGTCGCCCTCGCGCGCGCGTACCTCGGTCGCGCAAAGGTCGAGACGCGGCGCGATGTCTTGGGCGGCCTCGCAGCGGTTCGCTCCGCACGCGCGGCGCTCGCGGCCGCCGCCGACGCGACGCACGCGAGCACCGTGGGCGAGGTCGATGACTGGCTATCGGCACACGCGCCCTGAGGCGCTGCGCGGCTACGACCGATTGCCGACGTGTTTCTCGAAGAATACGCTGGTGGCGACGCTGGCCGGTGGCATGGCGGCGTAGGCGCCGAACGCCTCGCAGCGCGAGAAGCCGGCGCGGGTGTAGACGCGCATCGCGGCGAGCTGGCGATCGCCGGTCTCGAGGCAGAGGCGCACGAGGCCGGCGTCGCGGGTCGCCGTCTCGATCCGGGCGAGCAAGGCGTCGGCAACGCCGCGGCCGCGCGCCGCCGGGCGGACGTACATGCGCTTGAGCTCGGCGAGGTCGGGGAACAGGGCCACGCCGGCACAGCCGACCGCGACACCGTCGAGCCGCGCGATGAAGAACTGGACGTGCGGCTGGAAGATCGCGTCGAGCGCGAGGCCGTGGCGTTGCTCCGGCGGATACTCGGCGGCGAGGGTGTCCTCGAGCTCGGCGATCAGCGTGCGAACGTCGTCGGTCGGGGCGGAAGCGCGCTCGATGAGGAGATCCATGGCCGGGCCTGCGGGCTCGGCGCGCGAGCCGCCGAGTACCCGCGAGTATCCGCCGGCCGTGCGAGCGGCGCGAGGCCGCCGCGCACGTCTGTTACAGGCCCCAGAGCGAGTTCAGCAGCGTGGTCTTGCGGGTTTCGAACGGGCGCCACTCGCCCCAGCCCGCCGTGTTGGTGACCGGATCGTAGGCGTGGCCGTACCAGCCCCCCGTGTCGCCCGACTCGGGGTTGATGGACCAGTAGCAGCCTTCGATGCCCTTCGACTGCATGTAGCTGACGAACGCGTTCTGCCACTGCGCGTCGGTGCCCGGGGCGAGGAAGCCCCAGCGGGCGCGATCGCGCAGGCTGGCCGTGCCGGCCGGCCAGTCGAGATTGCCGCCGAACTCGCCGACGACGATCGCATAGCCCAGCTGCTTGAGGTAACCGAAGTGCTCTTCCCAGCCGCTCCGCAGCAGGGTCGGATTGATGACGATGTTGCAGCGGGCGTTTCCGGCGGCGTCACCCTCCAGGCCTGCACACGCCGGCTGCGCAGGATCCATGAACTGCGGCTGCACGGCCACCGACGGACCGTAGGTGTGCGGCGAGAACACCAGGCGCTCCTTCGGAATGGCGGGCGGGTTAGCGCCGGCTTCGAACAGGTTCTCGCCCCAGTTCGGGTTGGTGGCGGTGTTGCCGTGCGGCACCTGGGTGATGGTGGCCGGCGTTCCGTCCTGATTGTTGGCGCTGGCCGAGATGCCCTCCACGAAGATGAGCGTGTTCGGATTCACCGAGTTGATCGCCGTGTACGCGTGCTCGGCGAGCGTCTTCCAATCGGCCCAGGTGTAGTCCCACGGCTCGTTGTAGATGTCGATGCCGATGATGTTGTCGGTGCCGAGCTGCGCGCCCAGGCCGGCCAGCGTCTTGAGGTCATTGAGCCACATGGCCTCGTTGTACGGGTGGGTCGTGGTCACGCTGGCCGGGTTCCCGGTGGCTGCGCACGAGAAGTTCTCGCGCTTGAAGTCGTAGTTCTCGCGGTCCTTGTCGACCCACGGCGGACGCGCGTCGAGGCGTCCCTTGCGCCAGCCGACGTAGTTGGAGCACGAGTGGATGTCGAGGAGGACCTCGATGTTGTTCTGTTTGGCGAGCTTGACGAGTGTCTCGAGGGCGAGCCGCGAGTTGGCGATGCGGACCGATGCGTGGTTCTTCAGCATCGGATCCCGGCCCTGCGGGTCGTTCGCATTGAGCGTCTGCGGGACGACCGGGACGCGGATCATGTTGATGCCCGCGGCGGTGATCTCGGTCATCGTCTGCTGGAGCGTGCGGCCGGTGCCCGCGCCGCCGTTGGCCCAGAACGTGTTGCCCATGTAGAGCTCCATCGGAGCGCCGCTGGGGTTGGTCGGGTCGTTCGAGGGCTCGTGCCGGCCCTCGAGGCCGAACCATGCGCCGCAGTGCACCGGGAACACGGTGCCGTTCTTGGTGATCCGGCCCTGCGTGTTCACGCGGAACACGGCGGAGGGCGCGGCCTGGATGTTCACCGTGACGGTCACCGCGGTCGACGTGCGGGTGTTGGCGTTGGTGGAGTTGTCGGTTGCCTTGGCGGTGTAGGAGTGCGAGCCATTGCTGGCTGCGGACAGGGTGGGCGTGATCGTGTACGGCGCCACGGTGTCGACGCCGATCGAGGTGGTGCCGTCGAAGAACTCCACGCTCCTGATGCCGCTGGTGTCGGTCGCGGTGGCGGTGAGCGTGAGCGCGCCCGGCGTGGTGACCGTGGTCACGTTGGCGGCCAGCGAGACCGTGGGCGGCGTGGTGTCGCCGGGATTGCCCGGGTTGCCTCCGCCGATCGGGACGAGCGTTCCGTTGATCGTCACGCTCACGATGGTCGAAGTCGTGAACGTGCCAACGCCGGCGAAGCCGACGTCCCAGGTCTGGCCCCGTTGGATCGGCTGGAACTGCAGCCAGTCGGGATTGGACGCGGTGCGGTTGTTCGCCCCGTCGGGAGGGGAGATGTTGCCGTTCCACACATTGTTGCCGACCGAGGCGCCGCCCTCGAGCCTGAACACGACCGCGAACGACGTGATGGGGCTCGCGAAGCTGGTGTCGGTGATGCGGACCGCGCCGTTGAAGCCGCCGTTCCAGCTGCTGGTCGGCAAGACGTCGACGGTGAGCCCGCTGCCGGACACGGCGACCGCGCCGATGTCCTCGGAGTCTTCGTCGGGTTGGCTATCGCAGGCAGCGATCGGTAGCGCGACCGTGAGCAGCCCGAGGAATGGGACGGACAACCGAGCAGGTAACAGTCTTCTCATGAGCGTTCTCCGATTCTCTTGCGACGGACTGCGCGTTGGGCTGCACGGCGGCTCAATGCTGAGGACACGCCCTGTCAGCGGGTACGGCGCTCGAACATGGTTCCCTCTCGCCGGAGCGAGAACTGCCGGGTTCCAGGCCTGAGCACACACAACGTCGAATAGCCGCGGGACGCCCAGTCGCAGTTGAACGCCTGCGGGCGGCTGTGATCGACGGTGAACGAGTGATGCATCAACGACTCGGTCTCGGAACCGCGGTCGGCTCGCTGTTCCCGGGAGACATTCGATCTCTGGCTGTGAGAACGCAAGTCCGCAGAGAGCGTTTCTGCGTATTGTCCTGCGCAACAATGACGGTGCTACTCGGGAACGTTCTGCACACACTATTTATCTGTAATCGAACCCACGAGCATGGGCGCGCGCGAATTCCAAAAGTGGATATGGAGTAGAACTGCCGAGTCAGCGCAACCGAATCACACGGTCGTGAGCGTTCGTGGACGGCCGTGAGCGGATTCGTGGACGGTCATGAACGGTTCATGGCCCGACGGAGATGGGCGGTTTTCGCCGGCTTCGCGCTCGGCTGCCGCTTCGCAGCATGGCTGAATTCGTGGACCGCGATGGGCGATGTCGTGGACGGCAATGAGCGATTTCATGGACGGGATCAGCGATTCCGTGAGCGACAATGAGACCTTCATGAAACGGCGATGGGGCGCCCTCGTGATGGCGATCGACGCGCTCGTGGATGGCGATGGAGACGTCGCGAACGGCGATGGAGATGTCGCGAAGGGCGATGGCGACGCCACGATGGCATGAGCGGCTCATGCGAGACCTCGTCGCGGTGTGTGCGCGAACGTCGAGCGTGTGCGCGTACGTCGAGCGTGTGCGCGCATGTCGAGCGTGTGCGCGCATGTCGAGCGTGTGAGTGCATGTCGAGAATGCATCGCGTCGAGCCGGCGACGGGAGAGATTGCCTATCGTCACCCGGTTCTTACTGGCTCATTTCTGGCCACGTTGCGCGGACCACGCCACGTCTGCCAGGGCGGTCGATGGTGAGGTGGCCTGGTCCTCTTGGCTTGGCCGCTCGAGCGGCTGCGTGAGCCGCGAGCGACGAGGTCAGCGCCGGCGCGGACGCGGCGGGCGACCGATCGGCATGCTCAGCGCTGGAGGCAGTAGACGCGGTGCGGCGTGGTGCACGGCTCGCTCTCGCTGTGGAAGTAGATGATGTTCGAAGTGGTGCTCGGGGCACCGACGGCGCCCGAGCTGTTCGCGTCGCTCCAGTCATTGCATGTGCCATCCACGAACATGCCCGGTGTATTGGGCTTGTCGCTACCGGTCCAGATGCGATCGCTGACGTCGAGGTACTTGGTGGTACCTGTGACGTCGAAGGCCGCGACAAGGCCGTCGCCGGCGAACAGATCCGCGGGGCGCGTGGTGAGCTGCACGCCGTCGCGGCGGACCCAGGTCGGGCCGGTGGTATCGAACCGGTCGCTCGCCGCTGCCGCGATCAGCGACATGAGGGCGAGGTAGTTGCCGGGGAAACTGCTGGCAGTCGCTTCGGTCTGACAGAGCGTGTCGGCCGCACTGCGTCCCGCGGTGGGCGTGAACGTGCCATCGGAAACGAATGCGATCCGCGCTGGGCCGGCCGGCGGTGAGACCTGCGCGACGGCGGAAGTGCCGAAACAGTAGATATGCAGATCAGCAGTGCCACAGCTCAGGGAGCCCGCGTTGGTCCAGCCACCGGCCCCGGACCCCGGGTTGCCGATGGCGGACATCGATGCGTTCGTGGAGAAGTTCAGGCAATTGGCGGCCGATACGCCGGTGGCGTCGGTCCCGGTGATGACGGTCACCGACGAGAGATCCTGCCCGAGGGAACCGAGGCGGGGCGGATAGAGAATGTGGTTGACGTCGCTCGACGAGTCGAGCACGGGCAGCCCGTCGAGGCGGACCCAGCCGCGCGAGGCCTGGAGCCGAGAGCGGGCCGACGTGCTCGTGTCGGACAGCCACGCGATGTAGCGATTGGCGTCGGGGAATCCGCGCGCGGTCGCCTCGGTCTGGCAGAGGGTATCGCCGGCGGGCACGCCCTGCGAGGGATTGAACGCGGAGGCCGAGATGAAGACGTAGTTCACCGGTGCGAAGGTCGCGCCGACGCTGTGCGCCTGATTCATGACGATCGTGCACGTCGGCGCGTTGGTGCTCGCCGCGCAGTCGCCGGTCCAGCTCTGGAACACGAGGCCTTTGCCGGTCACCGCCGCGGCGGTCAGCGTGACCGACGTGCCGCCCGCGTAGCTGTGCGTGCACGTCGTGCCGCAGTCGATCAAGGAATCGCCGCTGGTCACCGAGCGTGCGGCCGCGATGCCGCCGGTCGGGGCAACGGTGAGCAGGAAGGGACCCACCGGAGGAGGGCCGTCGATGCCGCCGCCGTCGTCGCCACGGCCCGCGTCGG
>DATIPJ010000705.1:0-5106 GCA_035472155.1 Kofleriaceae bacterium | reverse complement strand
CCCGGGCCTGGCGCCGCGCCGGCAGGTGGCGCCGCAGCTGCACCCGCGGCCGCGCCGGCCGCTGCCAAGCACGACGGCGAACGCGCGTACGTCGGCAGCCCGAGCGCGCTCGTGGCGGACCGCACCACCAACGACGGCACGACCGGCGTCCGGATGGAGGACGAGAACGACGCCCAGGCCGCGATGATCTCGGCCGCGGTGACGCGGGCGCGCGAGATCCTCGACAACGCGCTGGCGCAGATCGCCAGCCCGGGCACGCCCAAGGTCTCGACCGCCCTGCAGTCGAACTTTCACTCGACCGAGGCCAAGGTCTCGACCGAGGTGCAACAGAAGCTGCAGAAGATCCGCAACGCGTTCAACGGCACGATTCCGGTGGAGGTCGAATCCGAGGGCACGGCGCGCGCGTATGTCTACGTGATCTGGAGCGACATCCACCTGTGCCCGCCGTGGTTCGCCGACCCCAGCGCCGACGGCCGCGCGCGGACGATCATCCACGAGTGCAGCCACAAGTACACCGGCACCGACGACAAGGCGTACCATTGGGACCCGAAGTACCAATCCCTCTCGGTCAAGGACGCCCTGGACAATGCCGACTCGTACGCCTGGTTCTGCATCGACGTGCTGTGATCCGCTCCCTCCGCGGGGTGCTATGTGGAAGCACATGGGCTTCGTGATGATGTTGCTGTCGGCCGTCGGCTGCGCGCCGGGGTCGAAGGCAAGCGGCTCGACGACGCCGGTGCTCGCCGACTACGACGTCGTCCTGCACGCCAACCAGGCGCTGGCGATCGACCCGGCGGCCGGCACGAACGGGCGGTTCCAGATCACGCCCGGTAACAAGCTGGTGCTCGAGCTCTCGACGACGCGCGGCAAGAGCGCGGCCGCGTACGACACGGCGTCGGCGTGGTCGGTCGTGGTCGAGCTGCCCGCCAACCCCGATCCGGCCAAGCCGCTCGAGGTCACGCTCGACGGCGTGCCGGCGGTCGCGCGCGTCGCCGGCGAAGATGTCCTGTACCTGGCCAAGAACGCCAAGGGGCACCTCAAGCTCACGCGCACCTCGGATCCGGTGAGCGGCGAGATCGAGATCGCGTTCGAGACGCCCGAGCGCGATCTGATCAAGCTCGGCAACTACGCGCTGCACGGCACGTTCAAGGCGACGTCGAAGTGATCGGGCAGGCGGTCAGCCAGGGCGAGCTGGACGCATTCCGCCGCGGCATCGCGCAGGGCCAGCGCAGCTGGGAGGGCCTGACCCTGCCGTGGGATGCCGACCTGCGCGGCGCGCAGCTGGCGGCGTTCGATCTCAGCCGCGCGACCCTGCGCGGCGCCAAGCTCGACGGTGCGGTGCTGTCCGAGGCCAAGCTGGTCGAGGCCAACCTGCGCAAGGCATCGCTCCGCGGCGCGGTCCTGGTGCGCGCGGACCTGCGGGGCGCGGACCTGCGCGGGGGCCGACCTGCGCGACGCCGACCTGACCAAGGCCGACCTCTGCGAGGCCGACCTCGTCGCGTGCGATCTGCGGGGCGCCACGCTCGATGGCATGGCGGTCTCGTTCGACTGCAAGGGCTTCGCCGGCGTGAGGCTGAGCGGCGCGACGATCCGCCAGCTCTACTCGCTGGTCCTGCTCACGCGCCCCGACGATCCCGAGGTCGTGCGCGCGCTCGAGGTGCTGCGCGACACGCTGGGCGTCCGCTTCGACGAGCGCGTCATGCTCGAGGTGCAGCAGGCGCAGCAGTCCGCGGAGGGCCAGGATGGCTAAGCCCGAGCTCGCCAAGCTGGGCGCATTCGAGACCAGCGTGCGCCGCGGTACGCGCGTGCGCTGGCCGGCGAGCGGCGCGCTCGGCACCGAGGACCGCATCGACTTCGAGCCCGGCCCCGGCGACCTGCTCGAGCTTCGCCACGCGCCCTCGCGCCGGTTCCTCGGCCGCGAGCCGACCCACGAGAGCCTGCTCATCGAGCTCGCGCAGCCGCTGGCCGACGCCGGCCCGAGCATCCTCAGGTTCACGCGCGTCGTGTACCGCGCGGGCACCGATCGCCTCGCGTACCAGGCCACGCGCGCGATGGGGACGTTGACCCTGATCCAGGTGACGCCCGAGCGCTACGTCATCGATGCGTCGCTCACGCTGGTCGCCGAGCTCGATGTCGAGGGCGTCGGCACGCGTTCGCTCGCAGGCGAGATCGTCCTCGAGCGCCGCTGACGCCCGATCGTGCGCTCACATGCGGCCGCGCCGCGCGTCGATCGAATACGCCCCGGCGCCCGAGAGCGCGAACAGGAAGAACACGAAGCAGTACAGCGCCGAGAGCTCGCCCTTGTTCATGATCGGCAGGAACATGTTGTTGTCCATCGCCAGCTTCCAGTGGAACTGGAAGTAGGCGACGGCCATCTCGCCGGAGGCGAGCAGCGCCGCCAGCCGCGTGAACAGCCCGAGCGCGACGAGGACGCCGCACACCAGCTCGATGAGTCCGCTGAACCAGATCTGCGACCACATCGGCGGCGGGTGCCCGCCCCACACGCCAAACAGCTTCTGAACGCCGTGGCACGCGAACATGAACCCACTAACGATCCGCAGCGCCGCGTATGCGAAGGATTGCATTCCAGCTCGATCGGCCATCGGGATTCTCCTGTTTGAGAATCCGAATATTACATATTATTCGATGCCGTACTTCTCGAGCTTGTAGTACAGGGCCGAGGTCTTGATGCCGAGCAGCCGCGCGGTCTCGGTCTTGACGCGACCCGCTTTGGCGTAAGCCTTGAGGATCAACTGGCGCTCGAGATCGTCGAGGATCTCGGGCAGCGACAGCTCGCGCGGCACGTCGAGCCGGTCGTCCTCGGCGCCACCCTGCAAGAACTGGGGCAGCGCCGCTGGAGTGATCTCCTCGCCCTCGGCGAACACCAGCGCCTGCTCGATCGCATTCTCGAGCTCGCGCACGTTGCCCGGCCAGTGATAGGCCATGATGCGCCCGAGCGCCGCGTCGCTGACCGCGCGCACGCGCGTGTTGGTCTTGGGCGCGAGCTTGGAGATGAAGTGCTGGCAGAGGATCGGAATGTCCTCGCGGCGCTCGCGCAGCGGCGGCAGCTTGACCGGCAGCACGTGAAGCCGGAAGAACAGGTCCTGGCGGAACCGGCCCGACTGCACCTCGGCCTCGAGGTTCTTGTTGGTCGCCGAGACCACGCGCACGTCGACCTTGATCGGCGCCTCGCCGCCGACCCGCTCGAACTCCTGCTCCTGCAGCGCGCGCAACAGCTTGACCTGCATCGCGGGCGGCACGTCGCCGACCTCGTCGAGGAACAGCGTGCCGTTGTCGGCGAGCTCGAACCGGCCGAGCTTCTGCTTGATCGCGCCGGTGAACGCGCCCTTCTCGTGGCCGAACAGCTCGCTCTCGAGGAGGGTCTCGGTCAGCGCGCCGCAGTTGACCTTGATGAACGGGCCTTCGGCGCGCTTGCTGAGCCGGTGGATCGCGCGCGCGACCAGCTCCTTGCCGGTGCCGCTCTCGCCGGCGATGAACACCGTGGTGTCGCTGCCGGCGACCTTCTCGACGGTGCGTCGCACCGCCAGCATCTTGTCGCCGCTGCCGACCAGCTCAGGGAAGTGGCGGTCGGCCTCGCTCGATAGATAATCGGTCAGCGCGTCGGCCTTGCGCCGTCCGCGCCGCGCCGCGCACAGCTCGAGCGCGCGCTCGGTCTTGAGCCGCACGATCTCGGGCTGGATCGGCTTGGTGATGAAGTCGAACGCGCCGAGCTTCATCGCCTCGACCGCGGTCTCGACGGTGCCGAACCCGGTGATGATCATGATCGGCACGTCGGGGTCCAGCCCGCTCAGCACGCGCAGGACGTCCACGCCCGACGGGCCTTCCATCTTGAGATCGGTGATCACGAAGTCGGGGCGCCGCAGCTTGAACGCCTCGATCCCCGGCGCGCTGCCCGACGCGGTCACCGCGTCGTGGCCCAGCTTCTTGATCGTGTGCGCGAGACCATCGCGAATGGTGTCGTTGTCGTCGATGATCAGGATCGTGGACATTCCCCGTAGCGCAATCGTAACCGAGGGCGCACCCGCGGTGGGGAAACATCGTCGCAGGGTCCCGCCGGGGCGCCCGGCGGCGATCAGGCGTACATCCGGCGATGTCAGACAGCTGCGAGGGGCAACACGAGGGTGAACGTGGTTTCACCGTTGGCGCTCGCGACCTCGATGCGTCCGCCATGGTCGGCGGCGATCTCGCGAACGAACGCGAGCCCGAGGCCCGTGCCCTTCTCGCGCGTGGTGAAGAACGGCTCGAACAGCCGCTCGCACGTCGCGGGTGGGATCTCCTTGCCGCGATTCCACACCGCGAGCTCGAGCTCGTCGCCGCGGCGGCGCGCCGAGAGCTTCACGGCGCCGCGCCCGCGGTGACCGGCGGAGGTCGCGGCCTGGACCGCGTTCTTGGCCAGGTTGAGCGCTGCGCGCCGGAGCTGCGAGCGATCGGCCCACGCGGCCGCGTTGCCGCAGGGCTCGACCTCGACGGTGACATCGTCGGTGGTGGTCAGCTGGGCGACCTCGCTGAGCAGCGCGTCGCACGGCACCTCGCGCAGCTCGGGCTTGGGCCGGCGCGCGTACTCGAGGAAGTCGTTGACCACGCGCTCGAGGTAGCCGAGCTCGCGGCGGATCCGCTCGACATGGCTGCGCCGCTCGTCCTGATCGCTCAGCTCGTCGCGCAGGATCCCCGTGAACAGCGTCATGCCGGCGAGCGGGTTGCGGACCTCGTGCGCGATGCCCGCCAGCATCTGCTGGGTGCGCGCGTCGCGCTCGGCGAGCTGTAGGCGCATGCGCTCCATGGTCTGACCGAGCACACCCAGCTCGTCGCCGGCCGCCACCCGCACCGGCTGGCGCAGGTCGCCGGCGCCGATCCGCTCGGCCGCGTGGACCAGCCGCCGGATATTGCGCGTGATGAGCAGCGTGGCGACGAACGCCGCGGTGACCGTGACGGCGAGCAGGCCTGTGCCCCACGCGAACAGACGGTCGCGCAGGTCGGCCAGCCGCGTGAAGTACGACGCCGGGGCCTGGGCGCCGATGGCGAGCAGGATCGTCCCGTCGGTCTCCGACGCGCGCACCGGCGCATACCCGGTCTTGTAGATCTCGT
>DATIPJ010000704.1:0-7149 GCA_035472155.1 Kofleriaceae bacterium | reverse complement strand
CGGCCATCGCGCCGCTGCCGAGCGCGACCATCAGCAGGATCAGCCACACGATGATGCGTCCACCGCGCGCGACCGCCGCGCTGCGGTCGTCGAGGTGACCCCGCGACTGCGGCTGTACGTTGGGATCGGGCCGGGTTCGCTGCGTCGACTTCGCCCACGAGCGCGGCCGGAGCCTGGGGCGCACCGGCTCGGTGGGCTCCGGCGCCGGGTCGGCGAACAGCTTGATGGGCGCCTCGACCCGCGCAAGCTCGCGCGACGACGCCACCAGCGGCAGTGGCGCCGATGCCAGCGCGAACGGCGTCGTGGTGGCAGCGTCGAGCGGGAGCGCCGGCAGCGCGGGTGCCGGTGGCGGAGGTGGTGGGGCCGCGCTCTCGAGCGTGATCGGCGCGCGCGTCGCACCCGCGACCGGCGAAGGGCCCGTGGGCTCGCGCGGCGAAGGCGGCGAAGGCGGCGGCGGGGGCGTGCGCGCCGGCGCCTTGCCGAACGGCAGCGCGGGCCGCGCGGCGCGCAACATCGGCGACGACGGCTCCCCGCGCCGCAGCGGCGTCGGCGTTGGCGTTGGCGTGAGCATTCCCTCGGGCGGCACCGCCCAGGTCGGGATCGTCGGCGTCAGCACCGGCTTGCCGGCCATCGGCACCGGCACCGGCGTGCGCGGCGGCGGCGTCACCGGCTCGGCGCCGACCGCCGCCATCTCGAGCAACTCGACGGCCATCGTGTCGTCGGGGTCGAGCATGCGCCGCGATCCGGGCATCGTCGACACGTCGAGGCCGTCGGTCATCGCATCGCCATCGTAGCTTTCACCACCGTCGCTGTCGGCCGCATCGTCGTCGCTCGCGTCGATGTCGCCGGCCACGACCTCGCCCGCCGGGACCTCGACCTCGATCGACAGGCTGCTCCCAGGCCCGGCTCGCAGGGGCTTGCCGAACGCATCGGTCTCGCCGGTGTGGCTCTCGCGCGCCCGCGGAACATCGGCCGCCGCCTGCGCGAACGCCCACTCGACCCACGCGACGATCTGCTGGTTGCCGAACACCGCGCCGAGCTTGCGCGCCGCCGCGGTCAGCGCGGTCTGCATCGCGCCCGCGCTCGGCCAGCGCCGCGCGGGATCGCGCTCGAGCGCTCGCATGACGATGGCGTCGAGGTCGGGCGGCACGCGCGGGTTGTCGCGCGAGGGTGGCGAGACCACCATGTCGCGGATGTTCGCCATGGTCTCGAAGTCGTCCTTGCCCTCGAACAGCCGCTTGTTGGCGAGCATCTCGTGCGCGATCACCCCGAGCGCGAACAGGTCGACCCGCGCGTCGATCTTGCCGGTGATGTACTCGGGGGCGATGTAGCCGAACTTGCCCTTGATGAAGCCGGTCTGGGTCTTCACGCTCGACGTCGTCGCCTTGGCGATCCCGAAATCGATCAGCTTCACGATCCCGGTGCCGCTCACGATGATGTTCGCGGGCGAGACGTCGCGGTGGATGATGCGCAGCGAGCGGCCGGACTCGTCGCACAGGTTGTGCGCGTAGTCGAGCGCGTCGCAGATCTGGATCAGGATGCCGACGGTGATCGGCAGCGGGACCTCGATCGACGCCTCCTGGCACTGGCGCACGATCTGGCCCAGCGTCGGCCCGGACGCGTACTCCATCGCCATGAAGTAGGTGTCGCCGACCCGGCCCAGCTCGTAGGTCTGCGCGATGTTGGCGTGGTGGAGGTGGCTGGCGAGCCGCGCCTCGTCGACGAATAGCTTGACCAGCTCGGGGTCCGCGGCGACGTGCGGGAACAGCCGCTTGAGCGCCACCGGGCGGCGGAACCCGATGCCGCGCTTCTCGGCGCGATGCACGGTCGCCATGCCGCCCTGGCCGAGTCGCTCGTACACGACGTACGGCCCGAACTCCTCGGCGGGGCCCCCGCCGGCGAGCTCGGCGCTGTGGCGCGCGCCCTCCTCGGTGTCGCCGGCGAAGCTGTCGCGCGCGCCCGGCTCGCCCGGATCGGGTGCGATGCCGTCGGTCTCGCTCGTGAAGCTCTCGCGCGCATCGGCGACCTCGCGGCGCGCATCGGCGACCTCGCGGCGCGCACCGGCCGCGTCACGCGCGCGGCCCGCGCGGTCCTCGGGCCGCGCGACGGCACTGCGCGGGTCAGGCGCCTCGCTCACACGCGGAGCCTATCGCGGCTTGGCTGGATCTCGCCAATCAACGCGCGCTCCGGCACGCCAATGACTGCGGGTGAGGTGGGTCATCGTGCGTCCGTATCGGCGGCGCGGCGCGCGGAGCCGTGGCACATTTGGCCGGCATGAAGCACGCCGTTCTCGCTGTCCTCGTCGCCGCCTGTGGAGGCCGCGCGAGCGCCCCGGCGGTGCAACCTGCCGCGGCAGTCGGCCTGCCGGCGGCGCGCTGGGTGCCGGCGAGCCCGGCCTACGTGTTTGCGTCGGAGACCTTCGGCGAGGGCCAGCACGGCCTGCGCGAAGCGATCGAGCTCGTCGGCAACATCGCCGGCTTCGACCTGCGCGACGTCTCGCAGGCGGTCACCGGCATCCTCGGCGTCGACGCGCTGAGCGCCGATCCGCTGGCCGCGATCGGCGTCGACCTCAAGAGCAGCTGGGCGGTGTTCTCCGACGACCTGAGCCCGACGATCGTCCTCCGGCTCGCCGCGCCCGACCAGATGGTCGCCTTCCTCGATCATCAGCGCGAGCGCGGCCTGGTCACCCAGTCGGTGATCGTCGACGGCACCGAAGTCTTCTCGGCGAGCCTGATCGGCGGCGTCAAGGTCGGCTGGGCGATCGCCGGCGACTGGATGTGGATCCACTTCACGCTGCCGTTCGTGTCCGAGGACGACAAGGAGGGCGCACGCTGGTTCGCGTCGAGCCACGGCGCGCACCGCGCCGCCTGGACCGACGACTGGGTCTGGGCGAAGGCGGCGACCCGTGCCGCCGCGGGGCTCGTCGGCTACCTCGGCCACCGCACGGTCGCGCGCCTGCTCGCGGCGCTGCCGCCGGCGGTCGCGTGCGGCAGGCTGGTCCGGCTGGCGGAGCCCGGCCGCGTCGCGATCGCGCTCGAGGGCGACGGCCATCGCTTCGGCGCGCGCATCGCGGTGGAGATCGCCTCGACCGCCGCCGTCCGCGCCATGCTGCTGCCGCCGCCGAGCGGCTGGGACGCGGCCACCGCGCACGCCGGGCTCGCCGCGCAGTGGAACCTCGACGCCGTGGCCGCGCGCGCGTGGCTCGGCCAGAACGGCGCGCCGTGCCTGGCGCTGGCCGGCGATCTGCCGGCGCGGCTCGACGAGATCGGGGCCCGCACCGCGCGCGCCGCGGTGCTCGGCTTCGACCCCGATGCGATGTCGGGCACCGGCGCGGTCGCGTTCGACCTCGCCAGCCCGTCGTTCTTCGAGCGCCAGCTCGATCGCATCCCGCTGCGCCGCGCGGTCGAGCGGCAGCGCACGTTCGGCGCGCACCGCGGCGCGGCGATCGCCATCCCGTTCAGCGTCACCGTCGAGTACGTCCTCGAGCCGACCCTCGCGATCGCCGCGCTCGGCGATGGCCTGCTCGCGCGCGTCGTCGCGCCCGGGCCTGCGAAGCCACCACCGAGCGCCGTGCCGATCGCGGCGATCGATCTCGAGCCACCCGTGCTATCCGCCGCGGCGTGGGAGGCCGCGCTCCACCTGGTCGCCGATCAGCAGCTGTCGGGCACGGCCGGCCCTGCGATCAAGCGCGCGGTCGAGCTGCTGCTGCGCCTGCGCGACGCTCACCTCGCCGTGACCGCAGAGAGCGGGTCAATGAGCGCCGCGCCGGACGCGATCGTGCTCTCGGTGTCGGGAAATCGGCGATAGGAGTCGGATGTGCTAGGGTCCGCGCGCGTGAGCGAAAAGTCCAGGCAGCCCGGGCCTTCAGCGCCGGTCGTTCGCCTCCGCGATGTCACCAAGAGCTATGGCAGCGGCGGTGCCGCCACGCAGGTCCTGCGCGGGGTCAGCTTCGACATCGACAGCGGCGAGTTCGTCGCGCTGGTCGGCCAGTCGGGCTCGGGCAAGTCGACGCTGCTCAACATCATCGGCGGCCTCGATCAGCCCGATGCCGGCGAGGTCGAGGTGCTCGGCGTCGACACGCTGCGCGCCTCCGACGCCAAGCGCGCGCACATCCGCAACGGATCGATCGGCTTCGTGTTCCAGGCGTTCAACCTGCTCGATCACCTGACCGTGCTCGGCAACGTCACGCTGCCGGCGTCGTTCGCGCGCGGTGCGAGCGACGTCGAGGCGCGCGGCCGCGAGGCGCTGCGCCGGGTCGGGATGTCGGACCTGGCGAACCGCCGGCCGGGCGAGCTGTCGGGCGGGCAGAAGCAGCGGGTCGCGATCGCCCGCGCGCTGTTCAACTCGCCGACGCTGCTACTGTGCGACGAGCCGACCGGTAACCTCGACTCCGAGACCGGCAAGGGCGTGATCGACTTCTTCCGCGAGCTCAACGCGCGCGATGGCGTCACGCTCTTGATCGTCACCCACGAGCGCCGGGTCTCGAGCGTCGCCAAGCGCGTGATCGCGATGCGCGATGGCATGCTGGTCGAGACCACCGACGAGGCGCTCGCCGCGGCGCACGGAGGCCCGACATGATGCCCGCGAACAGCCTGTCGCGCATGGTCTTTGCCAACACGCTGCGCAGCCGCCGCCACTTCATCCTCTCGGCGTTCGGCATCGTGATCGGGATCGCGACGTTCGTCGTGTTCCTGGCCTCGACCGAGCAGGTCGGCACGGTGCTCGAGAAGATCTTCCCGGTCGAGCAGGTCCAGGTCATCGCGCCGCGCGCCTCGCTGCTCGGCAAGGACATCAGCAAGAAGCTCGACGACTCGATCGTCCAGAAGATCCGGGCGCGCCCCGAGGTCGACGGCGCCGACCCGACGTCGGTCGTGCCGCGCATGGCGCTGGCGTTCCCGGCGTTCGGCCGCGGCGACTTCGAGGGCAACGACCTCAAGTTCGAGGTCGGCGGGTTCGCCGATGGCATCAATCCCGACTTCGTCACCGACGACGATCGCATCAAGAGCCTGTTCAAGGACTGGGACAGCGTCAAGGACGACCCCAAGCGCGTGGCGTGCGAGCCGCCGCCCCACGATGCCAACGACGTCATCCAGTCGCCGCCCGCGCTCAACAAGCGCAAGGGCGCCGAGCCCGGCAAGTACTACAACCCGTGCCCCGAGCCGTCGCGCTACTACTGCGACGAGGCCGATCGCACCTGCCACCACCGCGTGCCGATCGTGATGTCGCCGACGATGATCGAGCTCTACAACGGCCAGTTCGCCAAGTCGCACGGCCTGCCGATCGCCGACCTCGACTTCGTGAAGTTCGTCACCCAGCGCGGCGGTCTGGGCGCGATGCGGTTCTCGGTCGGCCTCGGGCAGACCACGATCGCGGGCTCGAACGCATCGATCTCGGCGAACAAGGTCCGCCGGGTCGAGGCCGCGCTGGTCGGCATCAGCAGCAAGGCGATGCCGATCGGCATGACGATGCCGATCCAGTACATCCAGCGCTGGAACCGCGAGTTCCTCGGCGAGGAGGCCGCGACCGCCTACTCGTCGATCATCGTCCGGCTCAAGGACAAGAACCGCATCGCGGTGTTCTCGCAGTGGCTGCAGGACGAGCTCGATCTGCGGCTCGAGGACTCGCTCGGCGAGAAGTTCGCGACCGCGCTGTTCGTGATCCGGCTCGTGCTGATCCTGATCTCGCTCGTCATCATCACGATCTCGTCGATCAACATCGCCCACAACTTCTTCATGCAGGTGACCGAGCGGCGGCGCGAGCTGGGCCTCCTGCGCGCGGTGGGCGCGACGCAGAACGACGTGCTCCTGGTGGTGCTCGGTGAGGCGGCGCTGATCGGCCTCATCGGCGGCCTGCTCGGCGTGGTGCTCGGCCTGGGGATCGCGGCGGCGGTCGACTGGGGTTCACTACATTACTTGCCGCGATTTCCGTATAAGCCTGCCAGCTGGTTTCACTTCAAGTGGTGGATCGTGATCGGCGGCCTGGCCTGCTCGACCGGGTTCTCCGTCCTCGGCGGCTACCTGCCGGCGCGGCGTGCGTCGACGATGGAGCCGGCACAGGCACTTACCCAAAACTAACTACCGAGCCCGGCCCTGGGTGGCTGATTTCCGTAGAAATCAGAAAATCTGTGGAGTAGGACAGCGGGCCACAGAAGGTTAGACTGTTTGTGGTTCAAGGAAGCATCGTCAGATCGGGCTGGGGGCAACGACCCGTGAAGAAGCCGACCACCTTCGGCAAGTACTTTCTCCTCGAGCGCATCAACGCCGGTGGCATGGCCGAGGTGTTCCGGTCCAAGGCATTCGGAGTCGAGGGCTTCGAGCGGCTGGTCGCGGTCAAACGCATCCTTCCCACCATCGCGGAGGACAAAGAGTTCATCCGGATGTTCATCGAGGAAGCCAAGCTGGCGGTCCAGCTGAACCACGCGAACATCGCGCAGATCTTCGACCTCGGCGTGGTCGACGGCAGCTACTACATCGCGCTGGAGCACGTGCACGGCCGCGACCTGCGCGCGATCTTCGAGCGCTGCCGCGACCTGGCCGAGGCGATGCCGATCGCGCAGGCCTGCTTCGTCGCGATGAAGGTCTGCGAGGGCCTCGACTACGCGCACAACAAGCGCGACCAGGCGGGCCGCGAGCTGCAGCTGGTGCACCGCGACGTCAGCCCGCAGAACATCCTGATCTCGTTCGAGGGCGAGGTGAAGCTGATCGACTTCGGCGTCGCCAAGGCCGCGGGCGCGAGCCCCCGGACGCAGGCCGAGATCCTCAAGGGCAAGCTCGGTTACATGTCGCCCGAGCAGGCGCGCGGCGGCCACGTCGACCGGCGCAGCGACGTGTTCTCGTGCGGGATCGTGCTGTACGAGCTGCTCACCGGCGAGCGGCTGTTCGCCGGCGAGAGCGACTACGCCACACTCGACAAGGTCAAGAACGTCGAGATCCTCCCGCCGTCGACCTACAACCGCAAGATCCCCGACGAGCTCGAGCGCATCGTGCTCAAGGCGCTCCACAAGGACGTCGAGGACCGCTACCAGAACGCGATCGACCTCCACGACGAGCTCCAGGCCTTCGTCTACACGGCGGGCGAGTTCTACTCGCGCAAGGAGCTCGCCGGATGGATGAAGAAGACCTTCGGCAAGGAGATCGAGGAGGAGACGGC
>DATIPJ010000703.1:0-3795 GCA_035472155.1 Kofleriaceae bacterium | reverse complement strand
CTCGGGATGTGCTGCGAACCAGCGCAGCCGCTGCTCGACCCGCTCGAGCAACCGTGCGCGGCCGACGATCAACGCATCGCAGACCGTGAGCGCCGCCGCATCGCGCTGCACCGCCAGCACCTCACGCAGCAGACGCGCGGTGTCGAGCCCGTGGCGAAGCCCGAGCAACGTGGCGCGATAGGAGCGCTCGGCATCGAGGACCCAGTCCACCGCGAAGTGGCGGATCGCCGAGAACGCCTCCCCTACCGCGCGGCCTGCGCGGACGCCGGGGGGCTGCGGCTCGCCCCAGATCGCCGCGAGCCTGGGGTGGAGCTTGCGCGCATGATCCGAGACCGCGCGCAGCGGCTGGCCCGGCGGCAGCGCTCCGTAGCGTCGCGCCTCGCGAGAACAATGGGTCATCGCGTCGTGCTCGCTCTGGGCGAGCTCGCGCGAGAGTTTCTCGCGTAGCTTTTGCAGCGGTTCCATCTCACATCACAATGCAGCTCGCATTCCTCGGGTGCGCTCCGCACCGACCGCGACAAGTCGCGTGAGATGCGGCCCACGATGTGCGCGCGCGCTCGGCATATGTGACGATTGCGCCGCGACTCGGGCGTAGGCGCACGCCTCACGAAGTTTGCGAGGCGTCTTCTCGCAGCGCGCATCAAAGATCGGGGTCGGGGGTGCGCGCGACGCATGCAATGCACAATGTTGAGCCACACCGCGGCACAGCCGATGATCGAGTGCAAGACAATCTCTGCTTCCAACACCTCCATGGCGAGCGAACCACATCATCCACCGACTGGACCTCTTCCCGGCAGTGAAGCCGGCAGCGCGGCGCTGCCGATCCGGCTGCACGGAGTGCGTGTACTCCTCGTTGATGACGAGACCGAGCAGCTGGCGCTGCTGCTGGACCTGCTCTCGGAGGCTGGCGCCGACGTACATGCGGTGACCTCTGCCCATCAGGCAGTACGAGCGCTGGCGCAGCACACCTTCGATGTGATCGTCAGCGACATCCACATGCCCGATTGCGACGGCTATCACCTGCTCCGGATGATCCGCGCGCGGCCGGCGGCCCAGGGCGGCCGAACGCCGGCGATCGCCCTCACCGGCCAGACGACCGCAGGGGATCGAACGCGCGCCCACCTGGCGGGGTACCAGGTTCACCTGGCAAAGCCGATCCGTCTCATCGAGCTCGTGGTCGCGATCCGTGACATCGTCGACGCGCGCACGGCTCCACCTTCGGGGGGCGCCTAGCGCTTCCGGTTCGACTCCAGTCACGCGCGCTGATCGCGCCCGATTGACACCGCCATCCGCGCCGGTCATTCTAGCGATACATAAGCGCGGGCTATCACGCGTGACCCTCAGACGACCGGTCCATGCCCGATCGCCACGCGGGGGCAAAGGGGAGTGTTCTCCTCGACAGTAGAGTCATCACCCCCCCGGCGCTGCAAGGGACGCATGGAATCCGTTGCGGTGCTCGTGAGGGAGTAGATGACCAAGCAACGAGATTTGAAGCGGCTCGTCCGGGACCGCCAGGCGCGGACCGGCGAGACCTATGTCACCGCGCTGCGGCATATCCGCACGCCGCGGAGCGCGACGGGAACCGAGACCGTGCCCGTGGTCGAGCTCGTCGACATCACCGCGATCGGCGAGCCGCTCGGGATGCGGTGCCGCGTGATGGTGCAGCCCGAGCTGGCCGAGTGCGTCGATGTGACGGCCGTGCTGCGCCAGCTGCGCTCCGTGCTGCTGACCACGACGCCCGACCCTGACTTCGACCTGATGCGCGCGGTGGTGCTGCGCGGCGAGTGTCCGTACAGCGCGCCCCCGACCCTCGCGGACGGGCTGCGGTTCCTCGTGCGCCTGCGCGCCGGTATCGGCGGTGTATGCCCGAGCGGGCGCATCGTCGCGTTCTCGGTCGCCGGATCCGCGGGCATGGTGCAGGTGGTGTTCATGCTGTGGATCACGCATGTGCGATCCATCCAGCTCCGCCCGACGCTGGTGGTGACGACGACCGACTTCTCCCTCGACGACATCGACGACATCTCGATCCTGCCGTTCAGCTACCTCGCGGGGGTGCCATGACGATGGCGACGGTCGACGAGCTCCGCCGTTTCTTCGCCGAGGAGGTGCGCGCCGTGGCCCACCTGGAATCCGGCGCGCTGGTCGAGGCATTCGCCAGCGTGCCGCGCGAGCGCTTCCTCGGCGACGGCCCCTGGCAGATCGTGCGCCCGCTCGATCGCAAGCAGCCGTATCGCACGACCGACGACGCCGACGTGCGCCACATCTATCACGACGTCGGCGTGGCGCTCGATCCGTCGCGCGGGCTCAACAACGGGCAGCCATCGGCGCTCGCGCTGTGGCTGCAGGCCGCAAGACTGGCGCCCGGCGAGACCGCGCTGCACGTCGGCTGCGGCGTCGGGTACTACACGGCGATCATCGCCGAGCTGGTCGGGCCGACCGGCCGCGTGACCGGCTACGAGATCGACGCGACGCTCGCCGCGCGCGCCCGCGAGAACCTAGCGCCGTGGCCGCAGGCCTCCGTCGAGACCGGCGACGGGACGCAGCCCGCAGGCAGCTACGACGCGGTCTTCGTCAACGCGGGCACGACCAGCGGCGCGGCGTGGGTCGGTGCGCTGCGCCCGGGTGGCCGGCTGATCCTGCCGCTCACGGTGAAGCTGCCCACGATCACGCAAGGCGTCGGCGTCTTCTTGCGCGTGGACCGCACCGACGGCGACCGCTGGCCGGCGCGCCCGATCTCGCAGGTCGGCATCTTCGACTGCGCGAACGCGCGCAACCCCGAGGAGGAAGCGGAGCTGATGACGATGGCGCGACCGGGTACGGCCGATCGGATCGCGGCGGTCGCGGTCGGTCCCCACGAGCGCGGCCCGGCGTGCCTCGCGCATCTGCCCGGCTTCTGCTTGCAGAGCTGACCGGACGTCACGGCTCCTGGACGAGGCGGCCGGTATCGAACAGGACCTTCCAGCTGCCGTCGGGCTGGCGATGCCAGATCGTGACGTACGTGCTGCGCCAGTTGTCCTCGGGCTTGGCGGCGGTGAACGTCGCCTTGCCGACGGTGAAGCCGAGGTCGCCCGACTTGCCGCTCGCGATCGGCGCCCAGTCGAGGCGGCCGGCGCCGAGCGTGGGCTTCATCGCATCGGCGATCGCGGCGTACTCGACGCGGCCGGCCCTGCGCATCATGCCGCCCGCGGGATCGAACGCCGCGACCCAGCCGTCGACGCCGCGCTTGCCGGTGTCGGCCGCGAATGCGAGGTCGGCCGCCTCGAGCTCGGGCGCGCGCTCGCTCGTGCCGCGCTTGAACTTGTACGACTCCTGCTTGCTGCCGCCGAGGACCGCTTCGAGGCCACCCGGGTCGGCCGCGAGCTGGTACGTGATCGTCTTGGGGAAGTCATGCTCGTCGTTGGCGAACGTCGCGCCGTGCTCGCCGAGCGTGCGCTGACGGAACTCGACCGAGCGCTTGCCGTTGGGCATCGCGAAGAACCGCAGCACCCCGTCGGGGCGCCCCGGGCCCTCGCCATCGTCGATCACCATCACCTCGAACGTCTTGCCGTGCAGCGATACGCCATAGATCGCACCCGCGGCGGCGACCCAGTGCTCGCTGCCATTGCCGGCGGCGTCATCCCAGTCGCCGAGCCACCACGCGAGCGGTGTCAGCGCGGGCGACAGCTCGGCGCTCGCCGCGGCCGTCGCGGCCGGCGGTGGCGGCGACGCGGTGCGCGCGGAGCCGGCGTTGGAGGAGGCGCCGGCGCAGCCGGCGAGCACGACCACGGCGTATGTGAAGCGTGACATGGCGGCCCA
>DATIPJ010000702.1:0-12568 GCA_035472155.1 Kofleriaceae bacterium | reverse complement strand
GAGCCGTGGCCGTGGTCGTCGTTCGCGTGCTTCGTGTTGCCGACGAAGTCGTACGGGTCGACGAACGCGACGCCGTCGAGGTCGGGCAGCAGCTTGAACTGCTTGTAGTTCTCGTAGCCGACGCCCGTGTCGAGCACGGCGACGATCACGCCGTTGCCGTCGGCGAGCTGCCACGCCTTGGGCATGCCGATCTGGTCGAGGTGCCACTGGAACTTGTACTTGGGATCGTTCGGGAAGCCCTCGTGATCGCGAACCTCGGGGGCGCGGAACTGCATCTCGTCCTCGGGCGAGACCATCACCTCGAAGTCGGGCTCGGCGATCTCGACCTCCGGCCGCTGGGCGAGCTGGGCGATGATCGCGTCGCGCCGCGCCGGGTCGACGTGCGCTCGATAGAGCTTGGTCTCCGCCGCGAAGTCATCGGGCAAGGTCAGCTTCACGCCGATGTCGCGCTCGATCGCGGCGATCATCTCGGGCGTCGCGTCATCGCGTAGATCGACGAGGATATCGTCGGGATCGGTCGGGGCCATGTACGCGTCGGCCGCCTGGGCCGTGGCCGTGGCGCCCGGGTCTGCGTCGGGCCGCAGGTACCACCACAGCACGACGACGGCCAGGATCACGAAGAACCAGAGCAGGCGACCGAGGCCGCCGCGCTTGGGCTGTTGCTCGTCCATACCCCGGAGTATAGGCCCCAAAGCGCAACAGGGCCCGCATTGATCGTCGTCCGGGACCACCCGCTGCTCACCTGCCCATCAGATGAGTACGCGTTCGTCCGAGGGCGCTTCCTCGCCGAGAACGAGCTGATTATCGATCTCGCGGTCCTCGGCCAATGCTTCGAGATAGCTCTTGATTTCGGGCACCGCCGCGACGATGCGATCGACGTACTCGCGGCCGAGGAATAGAACCGTCGCGGGCCTTACAGCGACCACCGTCGCTGTCGTTTGCGCGTTGCGCACCATCGCCATCTCGCCAAACACGTCGCCGGTGCGAAGCCCACCGAGGGGCACCGTGGTGCCGTCGGCGCTGCGCCGCGAGACATCGAGCTCGCCCGACAGCACGACGAACAGGCCGCGGCCCTGCTCACCCTCGTGGATGACCACGGTGCCGGGCGCGACGTCGTGGCTGGTGAAGCGCCGCAACAGGTCGCGCTGCTGCAGGCGATTGAACGGCTTGAACAGCGGGCTCGTCGCCATCAGGTTGCCGAGCAGTCGCTCGCGCGTGAATCCGTGAAGCGCTTCCGCCACAGGGCCCAGCTCGTCGGCGAGCGAGGCCAGCGCCTGGCGGCCGACCTCGAGCAGATCGACCTCGGTCAGGCAGCCCACGCTCGCCGAGCGCGGCTGTGCCGAGAGCAGCGCCATCTCGCCGAACACGGCGTTCTCGCCGAGCCGCGCGAGCTCGGTCTCGCGGCCGAGGCCATCGGTGGCGTAAACGCGGAGCTGCCCGCTCGCGACGAAGAAGAACGCGTTGCCGGGCTCGCCCTCGCGGATCACGAGCGCGCCCGCGGGCATCCGGCGCAGCACGAGGGTGCCGAGCACCCGGCGAAACGCGGCCTCCGACAGCGCCGACAACAGCGGGATCGGATGCAGCGCGGCCGGCAGCTGGTCGAGCTTGTCCGTGGCGTGCTCGGCGCGCGCGAGCGCCGCGGCGACTGCGTCGGCCGGCGAGGCCACCGGCTGGCGCACGTCGGGGACGTTGACCGCGAGCGAATCCGGCGGCAGCGGGATCCGCGTCGCGCCCTTGCCGAGCAGCTCCGACTCGCTGCCGTAGCTCACGACCAGCGAGGCGGTCAGGTCCGCGGCGTCGCCACCGTGCGCCTCGAGGACGCGCGCGCACACCAGCGCGCTCAGCGGATGGCCCGAGCGCAGGCAGTACCAGCCCACCGCGCGGTACACCCGGGCCGCACCCGGATCGCCGAGCGCGAGCGCGGCATCGGCGACGCGGATTCGGGCCTCGAAGTCGAGGGGCGCAGCGGCGACGATCGCGTCATACAGCCGCAGCGCCGGCACATGCTGTCCTTGAGCGAACAGCGTTTCGGCACTGCGCTTGACGTCTCCGAGCGAGACCATGAGCGTACCGTACACGAGTGGCGTTTGCAGGGTGCGAGGCTGGGGACCTATACTCGGCACACGGGGGACCCGTGAAAAAATGCGCTAGTTGCACCAAGGACCTCCCGGACGCCGCGCTGCATTGCGTGTTTTGCGGCGCGAAGCAGCCGCCTGCACCTGCGGTCCAGCAGGGCATGGCCAAGACGGCGTTTGGCTATTCGGCCGGCGAGGTGCTCGAACAGATCCGCCAGCAGAACGCCCCGCAGGTCCGCGGCGCACCGACCCCGCCGCCGCAAGCCCAGCCTCCGGCGCCGCCCTATAACCCGCCGCCGTACAACCCGCCGCGCCCTGCGCCGATGCAGCCGATGCCACCGCCCGTGCAGCAGCCACTGCCGCCGCCGATGCAGCAACCGGTCGCAACGCCGCGCGCTCCCGTCGGCCCGCATTCCGCGGGCCCACAAGGCGGCTTCGTTCCGCACAGCGCCGCCGCGGCGCCGACGATGTTCGTCCAGGGCGCTGGCCCGCAGCCGCCGCAGCCAGCGGTGCTCCAGGCTCCCGCGCCGCCACCTGCGTACGGCCGGCCTCCGTCGGCGGCAGCGATGCAGCCGACGCTGGTGCCACCGCCGAATCAGGCCCCGACGCAGCTCTCGCCGGGACCCGCGCAGGCGCAGGCGCCCCAGCAGCCGATGATGCGGATGCCGGTCCCGCAGTCGCAGCCGTGGTACGGCTCGCCGCCGGGCGCGACGATGAGTCGGCCGATCGAGCCGTGGCGCGACAGCACGCGCCTCATGATGTTCCTGTGGGGCGTGGCGCTGCTCGTCGCATTCGCGACGCCGCTCACCACGAACCCCAAGCTGACGTTTTACTGGAACGGGCTGACCGAGGGCGCGGTCACGACGCGGCTCCCGATCCTGATGATCGCAGCCGTCGGCCTGTTGAGCCTCATCATCGCCGCCGTCCCGATGCACTCGGCGCCGCGCGGCCTGATCGCCGCGCTGCTCGGGCTCGCCGGCGTGGCCGTTCCGATCGCGCTCGTCGGCGTGCCGCCGTGGCAAGCGCTGTCGTCGATGATCGGCGTGCTCGTCCTCGTGCCCGGCCTGCTCCTGCGCGAGGAGTATCGCCACGCCACGCTGCCGCGCATCCTGGTCACGGCAGGCGCCGTCGGGGTCTTGCTCCCGTTCCTCGTCCCGCAGGGCGGCGCGATCCCGCTGGTCGCCGTGTTCAAAGGCCTGTTCGATCACCCCGGGGTCGGCAAGGTCGAGCCGATCCTCGCGCTCGGTCTGGTCATCATCGTCGTGATGTCGCTGCTCGCGTGGCTGCCTGCGCCGGTCACCGGCGGCGCCAAGGTCTGGGCCTGGTTCCTCATCCTGTGGGCGCTGATCGTCCACGTGACCATGCTGGTGGTCGGCGGTAGCATCGGGGATGCGATCAAGGCGTCGCCCAACCATGCGCTGCTGCCGTGGATCACCGGCGGCCAGGCGTTCGCGATCGGCTCGGCATACCTGGCGCTCGTCGGATACGGGCTGGCCTCGGTCATCGGCAAGCAGCTCGAGTAGGTGGACATGCATCGCCGCGAGCTGCTGATCGGCCACACCGTGCTGGGCCGGCCGATCGAGGCGGTGCACTTCACGCCGCCCGAGTACGCGCGGCCGCGGCCCGCTGCGCTGCTGTTCGGTGCGATCCACGGCGACGAGGCGGTCACGCAGCTCATGCTCGAGCGGCTCGCCGACGAGCTGATCGAGCGGCCGCCGGGGCGCGATACGTGGATCATCCCGTGCCTCAACGTCGACGGCGTGCTCGCCGGTACGCGCAACAACGCCAACGACGTCGACCTCAACCGCAACTTCGCTTCGGCGACCTGGGGCACCGAGCGCCGCCCCGGCTACAACCCGGGGCGCGCCGCCGAGGATCAGCCCGAGACCCGCGCGCTCGTCGAGCTGATCGATCGCGTGCGGCCGCACCGGATCCTCGCGCTGCACTCGACGTTCCGCATGGTGAACTGGGATGGCACCGGCGAAGCGCTCGCCGGCGAGCTGTCCGCGCGCTGCGGCTACCCGGTCGTCGGCGACATGGGCTACCCCACGCCGGGCTCGTTCGGCGCGAAGTACGGCATCGAGCAGAACCTCGAGGTCATCACGCTCGAGGTCCCGTACCTCGCTGTCGATGAGCAGGCGTGGATCGACTGCCGGACAGCGCTTCGCTGGTCCGTCGATCTGCCCGACTGAGCGACCGGTCGGCGATGGCCGTCACGCAAGCATAGTCATCTCTTGCACTTATGCTGCAGAGCTTGCAATCCATTGTGACGGCTTGTCACACTCGGCGCTTGCAGACAACGTGGTGGGCCGGGCTCGATCTTCGCGTGCTCCGGCACGTGAGGGGCGTCCTGCGCCGCCGCGACCTCGAGCTCACATTGGTCGAGCATCGGCCAGCCGAGCCCGCGGCGTTCGCGCCGATCTCGTCGGAGGACCCCGAGGGGCCCGGGCTCGCCGTCATCGCCCCCGAGCTCTCGTCCCCCGAGCTCGTCCTGATCGACAGCATGCTCGGCGAGGCCGCGCTCGATGTCGCCCTCGCGCTGCGCGACCGCAAACCGCCGGCCGAGCTCGACCCCGATCACCGCACCGAGTACCACGGCATCGTCGGTTCGGCGTCTGCGATGCAGGAGATGTACTCGCTGCTCGATCGCATCGCGCCGTCGGATGCGCCCGTGCTCATCCAGGGCGAGAACGGCACCGGCAAGGAGCTGGTCGCGCGCGCCATTCACGTTTGCTCCGAGCGCCGCGGCCGCCGCTTCGTCGTCACCAACTGCTCGGCGTTCAACGACAACCTGCTCGACTCCGAGCTGTTCGGGCACAAGCGCGGCGCGTTCACCGGCGCGGTCGTCGACAAACCCGGGCTGTTCGAGGTCGCCGACTCGGGCACGTTCTTCCTCGACGAGATCGGCGACATGTCGCCCTCGCTGCAGGTCAAGGTGCTGCGCGTGCTGCAGGAGGGCACGTTCACCCGCGTCGGCGATACCGATACCCGCCGCGTCGACGTGCGCATCATCGCGGCGACCAATCGCGACCTCGCGGCGATGGTCGCCGCCGGGCGCTTCCGCGAGGACCTCTACTATCGGATCCACGTGCTGAGCGTCGCGCTGCCCGCGCTGCGCGAGCGCCGCGAGGACGTCCCGCTGTTGATCGACTACTTCCTGTCCCGCCAGCGCCGCCAGCGCCCGAAGCGGCTGACCCCCGAGTGTGCGGCGCGGATGCTCGCCTACCCGTGGCCCGGCAACGTGCGCGAGCTCGAGAACGAGGTCGAGCGCCTGGTCGTGCTCGCCGGCGACTCGCCGACCATCGGCGCCGAAGTCCTGTCGCCGCGGATCCGCCAGTGGACGCCGACCAGCGAGGCCGGCCGCGCGATCGACCCCAGCTCGCTGCCCGCGGCCGTCGAGGCGCTGGAGCGCCGGATGATCGGCGCCGCGATGCGCCGGCACCGCGGGAACAAGACGCGCGCCGCCGAGGAGCTGAAGGTCTCCCGGCGCAACCTGATCCGTCTGGTCCAGAAGTACGAGATCGAATAGCCGCGTCAGTCCGCGAGCGCTCGCTCGAGCGTGGGACGCGTCCACGTGAAGCCGAGGGCGCGCAGCCGCGCCGGCACCATGCGGCGGCCGTGCAGGAGGTACTCGGCGAACTCGCCCAGCGCCGCGCGCAGGGCAAATCCGGGCACCGGCAGCCAGCTCGGGCGATGCATCGCCTGGCCGATCGCGCGCGAGAGCTCCTCGTTGCGGACCGCATCGGTGACCAGGTTGATCGGCCCGGTGTAGCGATCGTCGTCGAGCGCGGCGGCGTACGCGCGGACCACGTCGTCGCGGTGGATCCAGGGCACCCACTGCCGCCCGCTGCCGATCCGCCCGCCGGCAAACAGCTTGAACGTTGACTTGAGCCGCGGCAGCGCGCCGCCGGGCCCGAGCACCAGCGCCGTGCGCATCGAGACCACCCGAACGCCGAGGCGCTCGGCCGCACGGGCCTCGGCCTCCCAGTCGCGGCACAACCGCGCGAGGAACGTGTCGCCCGGCTCGTCGCGCTCGGTGACCTCGTCGTCGTCGAATTCGTTGTCGGGTGCGAACGGGTAATAGTCGGACCCCGACGCCGTGATCAGGGTGCGCGGCCGCGCGCCCTCGGGCGAGGCTGCGATCGCCTCGACGAGCACGCGCGTGGTCTCGACGCGGCTGTCGCGCAGGAGTTGCTTCTGTTGCGCGGACCAGCGTCGAGCGCCGATCGGCTCTCCCGCGAGGTGGATCACCGCGGCGGCGCCGGACAGCGCGGTCGTCCATGGCCCCGGGCTCTGTAGATCGCCCTCGACGGCTGCGACGTCACCGAGCGCCCGCGCACGCCCGGCATCGCGCGACACGACGACCAGCGCATCGCCGCGAGCGCGCAGCGCGGCGACGATCGACGCGCCGACGAATCCCGTGCCGCCGGTGATCAGGACCCGCATGTCACCGCCTTACCATGGTCACACCACTGCGGCCGCGCCGCGCCCCGGCCGCACCGGCGCGGCGATCCGCGAGGCGACGTAGGCCTTGGCGGCCCGGCACGCCTCGACGAGCTCGGCCCCGTGCGCCAGGTGCGTCGCGATCGCCGACGACAGCGCGCAGCCGGTGCCGTGCACGTGCTCGCCGCCAGGGGTCCGCGGTCCGCGCAAGATCTCGATCTTGCCGTCGTGGCAGAGGACGTCGATCGATTCCGCGATCGTGTCCTGCTCGAGGACGTGGCCGCCCTTGACCAGCACCGAGGTGCGCAGCCGATCGGCCAGGCGCTCGCCGACGAGGACCGCGTCCGACACGCTCGCGATCGCGGTTCCCGTCATGAACGCGAGCTCGCCCGCGTTGGGCGTCAACAGCGCAACGTGCGGCACGAGCGCCTTCACCGCGTGGCCGAACAGGCTGTCGATGAAGCGAACATCGCCGCGCGACGGGTGGATGATCGGATCCCACACCACCGGCGCGCTGGTCAGCGCGAGCGCACTGGCGATCGCCTTGGCGATCTCGCTCGAGCCGATCATCCCGATCTTCGCCGCCTTGACCTCGACGTCCGAGAGCAGGAACTCGAGCTGCTCGCGGATCAGATCGGGGCTCATCGCCTCGGTCTCCAGCACCGCCGTCGTGTTCTGCACGGTCAACGCGGTCACCACGCCGACCGGGCGCCCGCCGAGCTCGCTGACCACGCGCGCGTCGGCGAGGATTCCTGCGCCGCCCGACGGATCGAGCCCGGCGCAGATCAGCACCTCAGGACGATCTGCGACCGCGGTCATGAATCGAACGCCGCGAGACCGGTGACGTCCTGTCCCACGACCAGCGTGTGGATGTCGTGCGTGCCCTCGTAGGTGAAGACCGACTCGAGGTTCAGCATGTGGCGGCCGCACTGGTACTCGTCGGTGACGCCGTTCGCGCCGAGGATGTCGCGCGCGTCGCGGGCGATGTCGCGCGCCGTCGACACGTTGTTGCGCTTGGCGAGCGAGATCTGCCCGGCGGTGAGCTGGTCGGCCTCCTTGAGCCGCCCGAGCCGCCAGCACAGGAGCTGCGCCTTGGTGATCTCGGAGACCATGTCGACCAGCTTGCGCTGCACCAGCTGATAGCCGGCGATCGGCTTCGAGAACTGCACGCGGTCCTTGGCGTAGCTCAGCGCCTCGTCGTAGCAGGACATCGCCGCGCCGACCGCGCCGTAGCAGATGCCGAACCGCGCCTGGGTCAGGCACGACAGGGGACCGCGCAGGCCGCTCACGCCGGGCAGCAGCGCATCCTCGCCGACCTCGCAGTCCTCGAGGACGAGCTCGCTGGTCACGCTCGCGCGCAGCGACAACTTGCCGTGGATGTCGCGCGCCGCGAATCCCTTGGACTTCGTCGGCACGAGGAAGCCGTGCACGCGGCCGTCGAGCTTGGCCCACACCAGCGCCACGTCGGCGATCGAGCCGTTGGTGATCCAGCGCTTGGTGCCCGTGATCCGGTAGCCGCCCGCGGTCTTGGTCGCCGTGCTCAGCATGCCCGACGGGTTGGACCCGAAGTCGGGCTCGGTCAGCCCGAAGCAGCCGATCGCGCGTCCGGCGGCCATGTCGGGCAGCCAGCGCTGCTTCTGCGCCTCGGAGCCGAACGCCCAGATCGGATACATCACGAGCGAGCTCTGCACCGAGCAGAACGAGCGAATGCCCGAGTCGCCGCGCTCGAGCTCCTGGCAGATCAGGCCGTACGCCGTCGGCGAGGTGCCGGCGCAGCCGTAGCCGGTGAGCGATGCCCCGAGTAGCCCTAGCTTGCCGAATTCCTGCACCAGCTCGCGCGGGAAGCTACCCTGCGCCCAGTGCTTGCCGATCGAGGGCATCACCCGCGCCGTCACGAGCTCGCGGACGGTGTCGCGCACGAGGCGCTCCTCGTGGGTGAAAAGCTCGTCGATGCCGTAGTAATCGAGCGCTGCATACGCCATGGCAAGTCTCCGAGAAAAAGTGGGGGCCGATACCCGACAGCCGCACCGGCGGTATACTTCGTCGGTGGTGCGCGCGGCAACGATCGCGGCCTTGATCGCAGTGCTTTCGTCGGCCGCCCGCGCGGCCCCCGAGGAGCGTGCCGGCACGGGCCGCAGCCTCGAGGCGCTGGGCGCTGCCTACCGCGCCTACGACGCCGGCGACCTTGCCACGGCTCGCGGCGAGCTGGCCAAGGTTCCAGCAGCGGCGGCCGACGGCACGCGGCGCGGCTCCGAGCTCGCGATCGCCGACTACGCGCTGTGGCTGCGCGGGATGGTCGCGCTGCGCAGCGGTGAGCCGGCGCGCGCGCAGGCCGCGTTCCAGGCGCTCGCCAAGCTCTCCGGCTCGCCGTTCGCGCGCCAGGTCCCGTGGCGGCTCGCCGATTGCGCCTGGGATCGCGGCGATCGCAAGGCCGCCGCGAAGGCCTACCAGAAGCTCATCGCCGCCAAGGACGCGCTCGAGATCGGCGACCTCGGCACCGCGAAGTACCGGATCGCCGAGACCCGCGCGGGCGACGCCGCGCTCGCTGGGTATCGCGCGCTCGCGATCGAGCATCCGTCGCACCCGATGGCGCTCCGCGCCGAGCAGAAGCTCGCCGAGGCGGGCGCCCCGCCGCTGACCGCGCTCGAGCGCATCGAGCGCGCGCGGCACCTCGGCGATGCCCACCTGTGGGACGAGGCGGTCGCCGAGCTGTCGTCGATCGCCGACCCGCTGCCCGCCGACGTCGCCCGCCAGCGCGACTACACGCTCGGCATCACGCTGTTCAAGATGCGCCGGCGCTACGGCGACGCCGCGCGCCTCCTGCTCGGGGTCTATCCATCTATGGGCGGCACGGCCGCCGAGGCCATGTTCCACGGCGCGCGGGCGCTGTCGCGCGCCGACCGCGACGACGAGGCCATCACCTGGTACCAGAAGGTCGTCGCCAGCTACCCGAGCACGGCCTACGCGCAAGAGGCCCAGTTCCTCTCGGGCTGGCTCGAATTCAACCGCGGGCACTACCGCGAGGCGATCGGGCCGCTCGAGGGGGCGCTCCGCCGCTATCCGCGCTCGAAGTGGGTCGACGATGCCCTGTGGTTCCTCGGGATGTCGCACTACTTCCTCGGCGAGTGGCCAAAGGCGAGGGCGCGACTCGAGGCGCTGGCCGGCCACCGCGGCGCCCTCGAGGGCGGCAAGGGCGCCTACTGGCTGGCGCGCATCGACCAGCGCCAGGGCGACAAGGCCGCCGCTACCGCCGGCTACACGCGGATCGTCACGCGGTTCCCGTTCTCGTGGTACGCGCTGCTCTCGCGCGCGCGACTGGCATCGCTCGGCAGCCCGGTGCCACCGTTCGGCGTCGAAGATCCGAGCCCGCGCGGCCCATCGCTCGCCGACCGCGCCGATGAATCGCTCGCGAGCGACCCGCTGATCGCGCGCGTCGATCAGCTGCTCGCCGCGGGGATGGGCACCGACGCCGGCGACGAGCTCTACCGCGACGAGCGCGGTTTTCTGCGCCGCCACGACCGCGCCGCGGCGTTCGCGACCCTGCTCGACCGCTACCGCAAGGCCGGCAATTACTTCCGCCCGTGGATGCTCGCGGTCAGCTACAGCGGCAGCGCGCTCGACGGCCCCGCCGAGGGCGACGCGCGGCGCTGGTGGGAGAACGCCTATCCGCGCGCCTACCGCGATCTGATCGAGAAGCACCAGGCGCTCGGCGCCAACCCCGAGGGCTATCTCTACTCGATCATGCGCAAGGAGAGCGGCTTCAACCCGCACGACCTGTCGTACGCCGACGCCCAGGGCCTGCTGCAGATGATCCCGCCGACGACGCTGCGGGTCGCCAAGGAGCTGCGCATCCCGTACGACCCCGGCCGGCTCTACGAGCCCGAGTACAACATCCAGACCGGCAGCTGGTACATCGGGCGCCTGCTCCAGAAGTTCAAGGGCCAGGTCCCGATCGGCGCGGGCTCGTTCAACTGCGGCCCGCGGCCGGTCATGAAGTGGGTCGACCAGTACGGCAACCGAGAGATCGACGAGCTCGTCGAGCTCGTGCCCTACACGCAGACCCGCGAGTACATGAAGAAGGTCACCGAGAACTTCGCGCGCTACCAGTACCTGTACGAGAACAAGATCTACGAGCAGCCGCTCACCGTCGACTCCCACTACCTCGACGATCGCATCACGTACTGAGCCGCGCAGCCCCTGGCGATCGACGCAGAAGCAGCTATCGTTCCTTCATGAAGCTCAAAGGCACGATCCGCCGCAACGATCTCGAAGGCGGACACTGGGTGCTCGAGACCGACGGCGGCGAGCGCTATCAGCTCGCGGGCTCCCTCGGCGACTGCGCGGACGGCATGGCCGCAGAGGTCGAGGGCAAGGTCGACAAGAACGTCATGGGCATCGGCATGACCGGCCCGACGCTCACGGTCCAGAAGATCACGAAACGCTAGTCCCGGCGCCGAAGCGACGCCCGGACGAAGATCACGGGGCGGCCGAAGGAGATGGCGGTGCGGGCGCCGTGGGCGCCGTCGTCGGCATCGGCGCCGTGCCGGCCCCAGAGCCATCCGATCCAGCGCCCGGAGCTGCCGAGCCAGGCGTTGCCGGTGGCGCAGCAGGCGCAGGCGGCTCCGACGGCGTCGGCTGGGCCATCGTCGTCTTGAGCGTGACGTCCGCTCCCTCGACGAGCGCAGGATCGCTCGGGCATGCGACCTTGATGCTGCCCTCCTGCACCTCGGCAACGACGCACGTCACGTGCTGGTCGTTGGTCGCAAAGCCAAGGTCGACGCTTCCGTTGGCCGTGAACGGCTTGGCGTCGGGGACCTTGAACGTTGCGACCGGCTTGGGATCGCGCTGGATCGTCGCGACCACGTCGTTGGCCGCGATCTTCTTGCCGAGCTTGACCGCCGGCGTGAACGTCCCCGCCGACGGCGCGTGCATCAGGAACTTGTCGAGATCCGTCGTCTTGGTCGCCTGGAGGTCGTGCTTGGTGCCCAGGCTCTTCTTCAGCGTCTCGAGCTGTGCGGTCACCGCCGTCTCGCCGTTCTTGTTCCCGGCCGACTGCGCCGCGCTGAGCTTCTGGTTCGCGGCGTCGATCTGGTCGGTCAGGCGCTTGACGTCGCGGCCGATGCTGGCGAGCTCGGCCTCGATCGGCTTGTCGCCGACGAGCTTGGCGATGACATCGCCGGCCTTCACCGTGGACTTGTCGGCGAGGATGGTCTCGATCACGCCGGCGTGGTCGGCCTTGACCTCGTCGACCGGCGGGGTCTCCATCGCGATCTTTGCCGTCACCGGCGGGGGCGGTGGCGGTGGCGCAGGCGGCGCTGGCGGCGGGGTCACCGGCTGGGCCGGCGTTTGCTCCGCGCTGGTCTCGGACGTCTCGGTCTTGCCGAACAGGAAGCGCGAGGCCAGGTAGGCGCCGACCGCGACTGCGGCGAGGATGAGCAGACCGACGAGCACACGGCTGGTCTTCGACCCCGAGGGCGGCTCGGGGACCGGGGCTGGCTCGGGCGGCAGCGGCTGCCGCGGCAGCTCGACGGGCGGCTTGAGCGGACCCGACGGCGCGCGCGCGGCCGGCGGCGACTTGCCGACGCGCTCGGGCTGCTTGACCTCGATGCGTTGCTCGCGCAGCTCTCGCGGCGGCGGCGGAACCGGCAGATCGCGCCGCGGCTCCGGCACGCGAACGCCGTGCGGCGGCGAATCGAACCCCGGCGAGGCGGCCGGCGACGTGGGCCGGTCCTCGATCGCATCGAGTACCGACTGCGGAACCTCGACGGCAGACATCACCCTGGAGGCGCGCACGGCCTCCTGTACGTCGGCGCGGCCGACCGGGATGTGGTCGGCGAGGTCGAGCGACATGTCGCCCGCGTCCGACGGCGCGCTCGGGGCGGCGGCCGGTTGGCTCGCTGGCGTCGGGCGCGCCGGCGCGCGACCCGGGGCACCGAGCGCCACGTCCTCGACCGGCTCGACCGGGCGCCTCGAGGCCGCGCCGGGTGCGCCGAGGGCAAACTCGGGGGCCGGTGTGACCCCCGGGGTCCTCGACGGCGCCCCGCCAGGGC
>DATIPJ010000701.1:0-5240 GCA_035472155.1 Kofleriaceae bacterium | reverse complement strand
GTTCCCCCACCCCGCGCCTACACTATCACCGCGGGCTGAGCGCGATCAGCGGAACAAATGATCACTGTCTCTGCGGGTTGAGATGTGTACCGACGGCCCGGCCACATCGGATCATGCTGTGAGCGATATCGCACACCGCATCGATTCGCTGCGGTGAGCTGGCTCGGCCGAATTGATGTCGTCGCACGGGCACGGGCGTCGCCTGTTGCGACAAGGACATGGATGGTGCGGGGACGGATCGGCGTGCGTGGGCCGCGAGCGCGCGCAGTGACGATCGAAATACAGAACACGAGAGTGCGAGAAATACCATCGCTCGCGCTCCGAGCGGTGGATTCTCACGCACCTGCCGCTCGGCCCGACCGCGGGCTGTGCGCCGCGCCGCGCACCGCGATGCGCGAAACCCAGGAATGTTGATCGAGGCGATCGTCAACAGGGTGTTGTGGACTTGACAGTTCGCATCTCCACAGGGCAGCGGGTGGTCCGGGCGGCGAGGCCCCTCGAACGCGAGGGAGCGATGCGGCTGCTGGCGGCGTGGAAACGCGTCGAGCCACAGCTCCGCAGGCTCGCCGAGCGGATGTGCCGCTCGCACGCCGATGCCGCCGACCTCGTTCAGGACACGTTCGAGCGCGCCGCGAACGTCGGTATACCGATCGACGTGCGCAATTCGAGCGCGTGGCTGACGACCACGATGCACCACCTGTTCATCGATCGCTGCCGCGCCGAGGCGCGCCGGCCGGTGCACGAGGAGCTGACGGCGACCCACGACGGGATCGTGCAGCATCACGTCGAGTCCGAGCCCGCATGGTGCGAGCTGTCCATCGACGACGTGCGCGCCGCGCTGCTCGCGCTCGAGCCGATCTTTCGCGAGGTCTACGCGATGTACACCTTCGAGCGCCGGTCGTACGAAGCGATCGCGGCGCGACTCGGGGTCGATCGCGTGACGGTGGGGACCCGGCTCAGCCGGGCGCGCAAGAGGCTGCGCGAGGTGCTGTCGAACAGGCGGGAGACAAAGCCGTGACGACACCTTGTGATGACCTGGACCCGTTCTTCGATGGCGAGCTGCCAGCCGAGCGAGCGCAAGCGTTCCGCGTCCACCTCGCGAGCTGCGGGCGGTGCCAGGAGCTGCTGCACGGACGGATGCTCGAGGCGATGTTGCTGGAGCGCGCGCCGGCGCGCGCGTATGCGGCGAGCGACAGCGGCCACCTGATGCTGGACCAGCTGGCCAGGCGGCGGTCGCGGCGGTGGGCGGCAGTGGTGGGTGCGATGGCGGCGGGCGTTGCGCTGATGTACGGCCCCGAGCACCGCGCGTCGCGCGACCCAGCGCCAGCGGTCGCCGTACATGAGCCGAGCGTACGAGCGCCGGCGATCGTCGCGCTGGCAGACGTGCGGCTCGCCGTGAAGCGCCCGTTCGACGTGCGGTTCTCGACGGCAGAGCTCGATCGGCACCGGCCGGAGAACATCGTCCGGGCGGCGGACGAAGCGGATCGCGAGAGCATCCCGCAGTCCACGCTCGCCGAGCTCGAGCGCCAGGGCCAATCCGATGCGCTGGTCGCGGCGCTCGCGCTCAACGGAGAGCTGCGAACCGCAGCGGAGCGCTCGCGCAAGCTGCGGGGCACGGCGCAGTCGCTGTCCGATCGCGCGGCGCTCGAGCTGCTGCGGTTCCGCGACGCGAGGCAACCCGTGGCGCCCGCGCAGCAGCAGCAGGCTGCCGAGCTGGCGATCTCGCTCGCGGCGGCCGCGCTGCAGCGGGCCCCGGACCACACGCAGGCGATGTGGAATCAAGCGATCGCGCTCCGGGGGCTCGGGCTCTCGCTCGCCGCCGCCCAGGCGTTCGACGAGGTCGCAACTGCGGCCGAGCCCGGCTGGGGCGCGGAGGCCAAGGAGACCGCGCAGCGCCTGCGCGACGACTATCGAGCGGGCGCCAACGAATGGACGCGCCAGCAGGATCGCGCCCACGAGATGATCGGTGGCGGCGCCGTACTCGGCACCGCCGATGCGCAGCGATACCCCGACCTGGCGCGCCGTGCACTGGTGCTGGCGATCGCCACCGCCTCGACGACGCAGCGGCTCGACGCGCTGCTGCCGCTGGCGCGCGCGCTCGACCACGTGTACGCGACCTCGGCACTGGCCGCGCTGGTCGGCCGCGTGCGCGGCTCGGGCCTCACCGCGCGAGCCCCGGCAGCGCAGGCGCTGCGCGACTTCATCGTCGAGAAGAAGCGCGACGAGGCGCTCGGGCGGCTGCGCGGGCAGTGGCTCCAAGGTGGGTTCTCGGACATCGTGCTGGCGTCTTTCTTGATCCAGCGCGATGACACGACCGACGACAGCGACCTCGCGCTGCTCGGCAAGCTCGTGGCCGAGACCAAGGATCCGTGGTGGCGCGGGCTGGAGCTGGCGCGCCGCGCATGGGTGCTCGAATACGGCAAGCGCGACTTCGCGCGCGCCGAGACCACCGCGCGAGCAGCGATCGCGCTGTGCACCGCGGCGCCGAGCGCGTGGTGCGTCCAGGCCGCGTGGACGGCGGGCGATGCGAACGCCGCGATGGGCCGGCTCGACCTCGCGTTCGAACAGCTCGAGACCGCGCGCAAGCTCGCGCGCGCCCCTGCGACCCGCGACGACGAGAGCCGCGTGCTCAACGTGATCGCGCAGGCCATGGCGACGCGCATGCAGGAGTCGATCGACGCAGTCGCGGTGTCGGACGCCTACTATCGCGAGATCGAGCTGCGCGGCGCGCCGTGCCACACGCAGCTCCAGCGGCTCGACATCCTGGCCAACGCCGCGCTCGATCGCCACAGTTTCGACAAGGCGGCCCAGCTGCGCGCGAGCGCGGATGCGCTCGAAGCCGGCGAGTGCCGCGGCGAGCGGCTGCGCGTCAACGGCGAGATAGCGCGCCTGCGGCTGGTCGCGACCGGGCACGGCGACGCGGCGACGCTGGCGCAGAAGATCGATCAGCTCGAGTCGCAGACCCACAAGAACCTCACCAGCTACGTACATTATCTGCGCGCCGCCGCGACGCTGATGACCGACCGCGCGCGCGGCGAGGCGGCGCTGCGCGGCGTGATCGCCGACGCCAACGCGGCGCCCGCCGAGCCCAACGCGCCGCACGCGCGCGCGAGCGCCTATGCGACCCTCATCGAGCGCGCGGCCATCGCGGGCGATGCCGACGGCGTCCTGACGCTCCTCGCCCACCGGCTCGGCGTGGCGACCCCGGGCGACTGCCTCGTCGGCGTCGCGCAGTGGAACCGCCCGGCCGTGGCGGTGCGAGGCGCCGACGGCACCGCCGCCGTGCAGCTGCGCGACGTCCCCGAGGGGTCGATCTTGCTTCCCCCGGCAGAGCTGATCCTCGGTGCCCTGCAGGCGCGCCTCGCGGGCTGCCGCCGCGTCGAGGTCATGGCGAGCGGGCCGTACTTCGGGCGAGCAGGCCTGTTGCCACCGTCGACGGCCTGGGCCTACAAGAGCTCGAGCCGAGCGGCCACCGGTGCGCCGTCGAGCGGCGGCGAGCTGATCGTGACCGACGTCCGGCCGCCGGACGAGATGTCGCTACCGCGGCTGCGCTCGTTCCACGGGTCGACGTCGGCCGTCGTGCTCGACCGCGAGCACGCGACGCCCTCCGCGACGCTCGACCGCATGCGTACCGCGGGGCTGATCGTCATCGTGGCGCATGGCATCACCGACGCGCGCGAGCCCTCGGCGGCGAGCTTGATCCTGTCGCCCGACCGCGAGGGGGACTACCTGCTGACTGCGTCGAAGGTCAGCACGGCGCGGCTCGATGGCGCGCCGATCGTGATCCTCGCCGGCTGCGACGCCGGCCGGGTCTCGGTCAGCGCCGAACCCTGGAGCCTGGCGACCTCCTTCCTGGCGGCGGGGGCGCGCGCGGTGATGGCGCCCACCGAGCAAATTCCCGACGACGAAGCCGGCAAGGCGTTCGAGTCGCTGGTCGAGCGGATCCGCAACGGGGCCGATCCGGTGGAAGCACTGCAAGCAGAGCGGAGCTATCGCGGCACTGATGCCGCGTGGCTGTCGAGCATGATCATCTTTGAATGAGATAGGAGACTGTGAGTCATGAGTACTGGAAACGAGGGTCAGGTGACGGGCGATGGTGGAACGCGCTGCTTCGGCGCCGACGTGTCGACTTTGGTGACGAGCGCGCCACGCGCGTTCATGATCGTGGCGAATGATGGGGCGTGTCTGGATGGCCAGTCGTACGCATACAAGGCGATCATCTTCGACGATCGCACGGCGATCGCGGTCCGCTGCATCACAGCCGACGACGCCGCGCAGCTGAGGACCGCGGGCAACGCGGGCACGGCCAATGTGACCGAGCCATCGCCCGGTGACATCGCGGCGGTGGCGACGATCATCACGTGTCCTCCGGTCGTGCCCGGCGGGAGCACCGCGGCGTACGAGGCCGAGGTGCAGCAACGGCTCGACCAGCTGACGGATTGGGCGGAGCCGCTGTTCGACGCCGCGCCGGCGAAGGCGCCCGCAGAGCCATCGGCGGCTTGACGATGCTGGAGCATCCGGTGGCGCTCGGTTCGCAGGTCGGTCCGTATCGGATCCTCGGCGAGCTCGGGGGCGGAGGCATGGGCCTGGTCTATCGCGCGGTCCACACGCAGCTCGATCGGCCCACGGCGATCAAGGTGCTGCGGCCCGAGCTCGCGCACAGCGTGTGGGCGCTGGATCGCTTCCTCAACGAGGCGCGCGCGGCCTCGGCGCTGCGCCACCCGGGCGTCATCGAGATCTACGACTACGGCGTCATGCCGTCGGGGCGCCCGTTCATCGCGATGGAGCTGCTCGACGGCATGACCCTCGGGCGCTGCCTCGCGGGCGATCGACTGCCGCCGGCCGATGCGGCTCGGCTCGCGCGCCAGATCGCCAGTGCGCTCGCCGCGGCTCACGAGGTCGGCATCGTGCATCGCGATCTCAAGCCCGACAACCTGTTCCTCGTGCGCGATCCGCGGACCGGCGCGCACGATCGCGCGAAGCTGCTCGATTTCGGCATCGCCCGGCGCGACGGCCAGGCGCAACCGCACGCCGACATCGTGCTCGGAACGCCGGCGTACATGGCGCCCGAGCAATGCCGCGACGACGGCGACTGCGATCACCGCGCGGACCTGTATGCGCTCGGTTGCGTCCTGTTCGAGATGCTGAGCGGACAGCCGCCCTTCGGGCACGGGCCGGCTGAGATGCTGTCCGCGGCGCACCTGGTGGCGCCGATTCCCGATCTCGCCGCGCGCGGCGAC
>DATIPJ010000700.1:0-4390 GCA_035472155.1 Kofleriaceae bacterium | reverse complement strand
GCGGTCGGCAACGGCACGGGCGGCCGCGAGGCCGAGGCGTTCGTGAAGAAGACCCTCGCCGACGCGGGCCTGCGCGAAGGCGGTCCGTTCGTCGTCCAGGTCAACGAGGCCGGTGCGAGCGTGTACTCGGCGTCCGACCTCGCGCGCGAGGAGTTCCCCGAGCTCGACCTCACCATCCGCGGGGCGATCTCGATCGCGCGGCGGCTCCAGGATCCGCTGGCCGAGCTGGTCAAGATCGAGCCCAAGTCAATCGGCGTGGGCCAGTACCAGCACGACGTGCACCAGCCGCTGCTCGCCAAGCGCCTCGGCGATGTCGTCGAGGATTGCGTCAACCACGTCGGCGTCGAGCTCAACACCGCGAGCGCGCAGCTGCTCGGCTACGTCGCCGGCATCGGCAAGTCACTGGCCAAGAAGATCGTGCTGCACCGCGATACCCACGGTGCATTTGGGTCGCGCGCCAAGCTGATGGACGTCTCGGGCCTCGGACCCAAGGCGTTCGAGCAGGCGGCGGGCTTCCTCCGGATCACCGGCGCGCCCTATCCGCTCGATCAGTCCGCCGTGCACCCCGAGCGCTATCCGCTCGTCGAGAAGATCGCGAGCGATCTCGGAGTCGAGCTGCCCGCGCTGATCGGCAACCAGGAGCTGGTCGACACGATCGACTTCGCGAAGTACGTTACCGACGAGGTCGGCGAGCCCACGCTGCGCGACATCGCCGCCGAGCTGGCCAAGCCCGGGCGCGATCCGCGCGCGGAGTTCTCCCCGCCGAAGTTCCGCGACGACGTGACCTCGATGGACGACCTCAAGGTCGGCATGGTGCTCGAGGGCGTCGTCACCAACGTGACCGCGTTCGGCGCGTTCGTCGACATCGGCGTGCACAACGACGGCCTGGTCCACGTCTCGCAGCTCGCCGAGCAGTTCGTCAAGGATCCGAGCGAGGTCGTCAAGGTCGGCCAGAAGCTGACCGTGCGCGTCCTCGAGGTCGACAACCAGCGCAAGCGCATCGCGCTGTCGGCCAAGAGGGGCGGCCAGCAGCAGCGCCAGCCGCGCCGCGACGCCAACGCCGGCGGTGGGGGTGGCAATGCCGGCGAAGGCGGCCAGCGCCCGCCGCGCAAGCGCAACCGCGGCGGTGGTGGGCAGCGCGCGCCGCAGCAGCCGTTCGACGCCCAGGGCTCTGGCGGCCACGCGCAGAGCCAGCAGGGCCACCAGGGCCACGAAGGCACGCAAGACCAGCAAGCGCACCCGGGCCAGGGCCAAGGCGGCCAGGGCCAAGGCGGCCAGGGCCAAGGCGGCCGCCGGCGCGACGATCGGCGCGGAGGCCCGCACGGCGGACGCGAGATGCGCCAGTGGAACGATCGCGACCGCGGGCCGCAAGGCGAGCCGCACGCCGATGCTCCGGGCGGCGAGCGCGCACCGTACGGCGAGCCACGCGGCGATCGCGGGCCGCAGGGTGAGTTTCGCGGCGATCGCGGGCCGCAAGGTGATCGCGGGCCGCAGGGTGAGTTTCGCGGCGATCGCGGGCCGCAGGGTGAGTGGCAGGGCGATCGCGGGCCGCAGGGTGAGTGGCAGGGCGATCGCGGGCCGCAGGGCGATCGCGGGCCGCAGGGCGAGTGGCGCGGCGACCGCGGGCCGCAAGGTGATCGCGGGCCGCAGGGCGATCGCGGGCCGCAGGGCGATCGCGGGCCGCAGGGCGATTCGCGCGGCGATCGCGGGCCGCAGAACCGTCGCGACAACCGCGGCCCTGGTGGCGAAGCCCGTCGCGACGATCGCGGTCCTGGCGGCGAAGCCCGTCGCGACGATCGCGGTCCTGGCGGTGAGGGCCGTCGCGACGATCGCGGCCCGGGTGGCCGTCGCGACGATCGCGGCCCACAGGGTCGACGCGACGACCGCGGCCCCGGCGACCGCGGCCCAGGCGATCGCGGCCCAGGCGATCGCGGCCCAGGCGACCGCGGCCCGCGGCGCGACGATCGTGGCCCGCGGCGCGATGACCGCCGCCCCGAGGAGCCGCCGTCCGGCTGGGGCGTCTCGGGCTTCACGAATAACCCGTTCGCCAAGCTGCAGGGCAAGAACGGCGACAAGGGCCGCTCGTAGCGCATCGCCTGCTCGGCGCGCCACGTCCAGTACGATCGTCCGGCATCGAGCATTGTATTCAGACCGGTGAGCTGGGAATGCGTGTCGTGCGGACTGCGATGCCGAGGCGGCGGCGTGCAGGTCGGAGTGCAGCGCTCCCCTCGGCCGTGCTTCACCGCGTGAACCTGGCGCGGACCTCGTGCCGCAATGCCTGCTGTCACTGACGCGCTGCTCGCGGCGATCCGCGCGTCGCGACTCGCGCGAGAGCGGCACGCATGCGGCTCGAGATGTGCGATGGTCGCCCGGTGATCGACAAGTCGTCGCTGTGGATCTCGATCTGGCTCGCCGCGTGCCACGCGAGCGCGCCGCAGGCGACCACCAGCGCGGGCGCGGCGGGCGATGGGGCCGTGCGCGGAACGAGCGAGGCCATGGCGCTGGCTCACCAACCTGCCGAGGGTCGCGCGCCGGGTGATGGTGCGTCGCTGTACTACCGCATCGCCGGCAGCGGGCCCGATGTGCTCGTGATGATCCACGGTGGGCCCGGGCTCGACAGCGGATACATGGTCCCGGACTTCGGACCGCTCGCCGAGCACCACCGGCTGCTGTTCTATGATCAGCGCGGCGGCGGGCGCTCGGAGCTGCTCGGCGACGATGCGTCGAAGTACACGATGGCGCGCCATGTGGCGGACCTCGAAGCGCTGCGCAAGCACTTCGGGCTCGAGCGGATGACGCTGGTCGCGCACTCCTTCGGGCCGGCGATCGCGGCGAGCTATGCGATCGCGCATCCGGATCGCGTGGCGCGTATGGTGTTCCTGGGCCCGGTACCGCCGCGGGCGGGCGAGCTGTGGAAGCGCTACGGCCAGGCGATGGACGCGCAGCTGACCGTCGAGGAGCGCGCCGAGCTCGCTCGGCTCGAGGAGGCCATGCTGAAGGGCCCCGACCCGGTGCAGGCCTGCCGCGCGTACTGGGCGATCGCGGTCAAGCCGCGGGTCGCGCGGCCGGAGCTCGCGGCCAAGGTCACGGGCGATTTCTGCAGCGCCGGCGCGGCGGCGATCCGTTCGGGGATGGCGATCGCCGGCCCGCACACGCTGGAGTCGCTGGGCGAATGGGACTTTCGCGCCGGGCTGGCCCAGGTCACGGCGCCGACGCTGATCCTCCATGGCGAGTCGGACGCGATCCCGATGGACCTGGTCGAAGAGTGGACCGCCGCGCTTCCGGCCGCGAAGCTCGTGAAGATCGCCGGGGCGTCGCACTTCCCGTACGTCGAGCGGCCCGAGCTGGTGTGGCCGGCGATCGAGGCGTTCCTCGCCGCTCACGCGCCGTGAGCCGGATCAGCGCGCCACGGCGGTCGTCGCGCTGAATCGGCGCGATCGGCCCCATGGGGAATCGCGGATCTGCGACGCCAGCGGGGCAGCGCGCCGCGGCACTGCAGTTGAATTGATGCGATCCGACCGAGCGTGGCTCGGCAATGGAGTCGATATGAACCTTCGAAAGTGGCGCGGCCTGGTCGGCGCGCTCGTGCTGCTGATCGCGCCGGCAGCGTGGGCCAAGAACTACCTCGTGATCATCCTGGACGACGTCGGGTTCGACAAGGTGAGCTCCTACGCGGCGGACCTCCCTGCATACAAACCGAGCTTTCTGCCCAACACGCAGACGATCGACTCGCTCGCGGCGGCCGGGTTGCGCTTCACCCGCGCCTGGGCCACGCCGCTGTGCTCCCCGACGCGCGCGTCGTTCCAGACCGGGCAGCAGCCGTTTCGCCACGGCATCGGCACGGCGCTCGGCGACAGTTCCAACGGGCTCGACAGCAGCATCACGCCGATGCTCGCGAAGTCGATGGCCAGCACGCACGCGACTGGCCTGTTCGGCAAATATCATATCGGCACGAAGGACGCGAACAACGCGCGCGGTGTGCCGCGCGATGCGACCGGCGCGCTCGCGGCGACGTTCACCGCGGAGCCGCACCCGTCGCTGACCGGCTGGGAGCGCTTCTTCGGCGGCTACGACGGCGAACCGAACACCAGCGCCACCGAGGACACCGGCTACTTCCAGTGGATCCGCGTGGGCTGGTTCCAGGGCGGCAGCGGGCGCACCGGCGTCGAGACCACGCACGCCACCCAGCGCGTCGAGGAGGAGGCGCTGTCGTGGATCAACGCGCGCACCGAGTCGTGGCTGGCGGTGGTGGCGTTCAACGCCGCGCACTCGACGTCGGGCTCGTTCGGCAACTGGGGCTACGACGCGGTCAACAAACCGGCGACCAACCCGAAGACGCACATCAAGACCCGCACGCCCGCCCTCGCGTGCCTGACGACCAACACCTGCC
>DATIPJ010000699.1:0-15368 GCA_035472155.1 Kofleriaceae bacterium | reverse complement strand
CGACGAGGTCGGCCTCGAACAGCGTGTGGATGAGCTGGCTCGAGCCATCGGTGACGATGGTCTTGCCCGGGCCGGCCTTGAGGGCGCGCACCGCACCGACGATGTCGTCGCGGATGATCGTCGTGTTGCGCCAGATCGGCTTCTGCAGCGTCCTGGAAACGACGTACTTGGCCGGCGTGTTCATCATGTCGCCGAACGGGTCACCGGCCGGCATCGGCTCGAAGGCCTCGGCATGGGTGACGTAGGTGCGCCGGCCGAGCAGGAATGCATCGACGTCCTGCATGAGCGCGCCGAAGGTGGCGCCGATGTCATCGTGCCAGTAGGGGAGCGTCCAGCCGCCGTGGGCGAAGTCCCCATCGCGGTCCTCGTCGGGACCGCCGGGCGCCTGCATGATTCCATCGATGGTAGCGAATTCGTGAACGAGCAACTTCCGCATCGGTTTTCTCCTTGGTTCGTGCCTTCGATGGAGCGACGAACGACCGCGGCGGCGATCGACACGCGCCCAGAATTTTGTAAGGCGTGAGAATCGCAGGCAGGACCGGGCTCAGGGCGCCGGATCCTTCTTCCGCAGGGAATAGCGGAAGTCGCAGTGGCTGCCGCCCTGCATGAGGGTCTGCGTGCGCTGGAGCTCGACGCCGGGGAACCCCTCGGTCATCGCGAAGTCCGAGTGGCAGACGAGAAGGAAGCCGAGCTCGGGCGCGCCCAGCGCCTGAAAGAACTGGGCGTACCGGCAGCGCGTCACATCGACGCCAAACGCCTCGGGCCCTCGCTGGACCACGTCGTAGTCGAGCGCGTCGCCCCCGGCGAACCACTCGAACGCCGCCGTCATCTTGTCTGCAAAGTCCCCGGCTGTCCGGGACCGCCACCAGCGGTCACCGAAGTTGCGGTACTGGGCGCCCAGCGCGCTGCGGACCAGCGCGTTCGCGCGTTCCTCCCCGAGCTCGGACTGCAGTGCCTTCACGAGGGGCACCAGCACCTGCGCCTGGATCTTGACCTGTTCGAGCAGAGGAATGTCCATCGTCGCTCCTTGCGACCCAGGATGTCATCGACGGAGCACTGCGTCGACCGGACGCGCGGAGGCGGCGGTGATGATGGCCTTTACGGCGCGTTGACATTTCTTACGGGCAAATTTCGCCCTGTTTCGATACATGCCAACTAATGATCTGCCTCGTGGTGGAGTCAGTGCCGCGTGCGCGTCGAGCTCGCATCCAGCGCCGCAGGCGCCGAAACGACGAAGGGCCGTGACACGGCGACCGCGCGTCACAACCCATCGGGCCCATCGGGCCCATCGGGCCCATCTGGCCCATCGGGCCCACGGACGGTCAGCAGCTCAGAAGTCGTACATGAGGCCGATGCTCAGGCGCCACACCGACTGCGTGATGTCGACGACGGCCGGATTGGTCGGCCGACTGACGGCCGGCTTGCTGAACACGTAGGCCCCGTTGTTCCGATCGTAGTCCACGTCGTAGACGATCGGTGTCGCGTAGGGGAAGTTGACCGCCTGCAGGCGCCCCCACTTGCGATTGATCAGGTTGCCGACATTCTCGATGTCGAGCACGAAGCGCGCGCGGTTGCCCGACAGCGGGTTGGGCAGGTCCTGCGCGATGCGCGCATCGATGCGGGTGTACCAGGGGCTGGTGAACGCATTGCGCGGGGTGATCCGGCCGCGGTACTTGTCGAGGCCGCTGGACTTCAGGAACTGGTTGAACTCGGCGGGGTCAACGCCGTTCAGGATCACGGTGCAGCCTGGAGTGATGGGCTGGCCCCCGGCCGGTGGTCCGCAGGTCTGGTCCATGCGCGGAATGTAGGCCAGCTCGCGATTGGTGGCCGCAATCGAGATCTCCTCGCCAAAAATCCGCGACAGCTTGGTCCCGCCTCTGTTGCCGCCGTCGTCGGCGCGGAACGTCCACGAGTACGGCTGTCCGGAGCGCGACTCGATGAACATGCCCAGGCTTGTGGTCAGCTTCTTCCATACCGAGTTGTTGGTCACGTGGCTCAGAAGCGGGTGCGTGAACTCGATGGTCTCGGTGAATCGATGGCGGCGCTCGTAGTTGGACGTGGCGGCGGCAGGATTGTTTGGATCGACGACGGCGGCCAGGCGGTAGTTGCTGGTCGAGACCGAGCTCGTGCCGGGACTGACCTCCTTGTTGATCGTGTAGGCGTACGTCGCGCCCAGGAACAAGCCAAACGAGAAACCCTTCTGCGCGACCCCGCTGAGCACGTGGCCGTAGCCATGCTCCGTGTTGGTCAGCTCCATGTCGAACCCGCGGTTCGGGTTAAAGGTGTCCGAGTACAGCGGACGGCCGTCGGGCAGCGTGCCGACCGGCGTATTGTTCGGAAGCGAATCCAGATTGCGTCGTAGATCTCTCCACATGACGCCGTCTCTCACACTGGTGAACGTGTAATTGGCTCGAAGCTCGATGCCATCGACCCCCGCGAGGCTGAGCGCGTAGTCTGCCCCGGTGCCGATCTTCCAGACCGACGGAATCTTGAACTCGGGATCGAGTGCATCGACGTTGCCGTTCCCGGCGCCGTTCTGGACGGCGGTCTTCAGCGCCTGCGGGATGTCGCGTCCGTTGAACCCGTTGACCACCATCGGGTCCGCTGAGTTTGCGCTGAACGTGCGCACGCCGTCGTTGGTGTAGTTGTTCGATACCCACACGCCCGGCGTGCCGCCGCTGTAGAGACCGGCACCGAGCCGCACGTTCAGGTTGTTCATCGGCAGCCAGCTGAGCCCCAGACGCGGCATGATGACGCTGCGTCCGGTCAGCGTCTCGTCGTTGCGAATGCCGTAGCGGTCGAGGAAGTTCGTGTTCAGCCGGCTTCGGCTGCTGGTCTGATAGATCTCGGTGCGCAGACCACCCTGCACCGTGAGCTCGCTCGTCAGCTTGAACTGATCCTGGACATAGCCGGTCCAGGTGCCGAGGTCCCAGTTCGCGGCCGCATCCAACGCATTGAGCGTCACGGAGCTCTGATATGTAATCGACGATGGCCTCATGTTCTCGAAGTCGTCGAGCGACCGGTAGGTGGCCGTCCCGTTGCTGTCCTGAATGAACAGGTTCCTGATCTGCAATTGCTCGTACTCGACACCAGCCGTGAGCAGGTGTCCGCCGAGTAGGTAGTTGGCCTCGCCACGGGTGTGGTACACGTCATTGTCGAGCAGGTTGGCGTGACGGGACCGGTCGGGTCCCAGGACGATGGTGCCTCTGTCGGCGGTCGTGATCGTCGCCTGCATGAAGCCGTTGCCGTTGACCGGCGGTACGCGGCTCTCCACGACCTTGGCGTTGACCTCGAACTGTGTCGATAGCCGATCGGACCAGTCCGAGAACAGGCGCGCGGACACCGTGTTGAGGGTGTCGCGTGCGTTGTACCAGTTCGAGCTGAGGGGCAGCTGGGTGGCGCTCGCGGTGTTGCCTTGCTGGATGCTGTTGCCCTTGGTGCGCTGGTAGATGAAGCTGAGGCGGTTCTCCTTGTCGATCTTCCAGTCGAGCTTGCCGAGGACCTTGAAGTCGGCCTCATCGAGCGCTCCGGCAGGCACGCCGGCGTTGAACTTGTAGACGTCGCGCGCGATGTCGATCGCGCGCTGCATGTCGTCCGGACTGACTGCGGTGGTGGTGATCGCCTCCCCCGAGCCCGCCGGGCCGACGGAGATCGGAGACGTCGCGCTCAGGCCCTCGATGCTGGCGAGGAAGTGGACCTGGTCCTTGATGACCGGGCCGCTGAGCGTCGCGCCGTAGCGGTACTCGGTGAAGTCGCCGCGCGCGTGGTTGTCGCGCGACCGGCTGCCGCGGAGGTTGTTGCTCGAGTAGGTGCCGAGCAGCGTGCCCGCGAAGTCGTTGGTGCCCGATTTGGTGACGATGTTGACGTTGCCGCCCAGGAACTTGCCGAAGTGGACGTCGAACGGCGAGCTATCGACCGTGAGCTCCTGGACCGCCGACAGCGCGATCGGGCTGCGCCGCGTGGGATAGCCGCTCGAGGTCAGGCCGAAGTCGTCGTCCTGGCGCGTGCCGTCGACGGTGATGCTGTTGAACCGGTTGTTGTTGCCGCCGATCGTGAGGACGTGCGCGCTGCCTTCGACGGAGGCTTCGGGGTTTCGCCGCACGACGTCGCGCGGGTCGCGGCCGACGGACGGCAGCGAATCGATCTCGGCCGCGGTGACGACGGTCTTGTTCGAGGTGTTGCGCGTCAGGCTCGTGCCGCTGACCTCGATCACTTCTTCGTTGAGGCTCAGCCCGAGCGCGACATCGCGGGTCTTGTTCGCGGTGAGAAAGATTTCTTTCTCCTCAGCCGGCTTGAAACCCATGAGCTCGGCTGTGATGTGATACGGGCCGCCGACCTGCAGGTTCGCGAACACGAACTCGCCCTGATCGTTGGTCGTGGTCGTCTTCTCGGCGCCGGTGGATTCCTCGACGATCTTCACCTCGACGCCGGCCATCGGGACGCCGTCCTGGGCGCCCTTCACTGTGCCGCGCACGTTCGAGGTGGTCACCTGCGCGACCGCGAGCGAGGCGAACGAGCACACAGCAACAACGATCAAGAACGCGAAAACGGCGAGACGGGCAACACGCATGGGTTAACGGGCCTTTCGTCGAACGCGCAATCTAGTCGGCTTGCCGCGCCGGAGACAATCGTTTCCGTACACGACCAACCACCGTCATCAACAAGTCATACGTGTGCCATAGCCCTGTGACGCTCTTCCATCGATCTGCGATGAGAAATGCGCGAAAGCTCTCGAGAACACCTTCGCAACGAGACGCGCGAACGCGGCGTCGCATGCAGCGCGGAGATGTCAACTTGGTGATCAAATAGACAGAGACGACCCGAACTGTAGGGCAGCCACAGTTTCGGCCTCAGCGGCGGGTGCGTCATTGAGCAATCGAGCGGAGAGCCATCTGCTCGACGGATCCGGGCGGCGTCTCCGCCGATGTTTTCAGCCACGCGCCGGCGGGCATCGCTCCGGGCTCAGCGGCGTCCGGCGGCGTTCGGCGGGGGTTCGGGGGTTCAGGGGTTCGGGGGCGCTCGGGCGATTGTTTCGGGAGTGATCTGCGACAGCTGGTCGGCGGAACGTCGTGGCGCGTCGACGGGTTACGCCGCTCGGCGGCCGGCGACCGAGGGTTGCCGCCGTTGAGGCGCCGCGCGGAAGCTCGTCGTCGGTACGGACGTAGTAGTATCGCGTCATGCGCGTCTACTTGCTCGGTGCCACGCTCGGCGCCGCCCTCTCCCTCGCCGCCTGTGCCGAGAACACCGGGCAGGCCCCCACGTCGAAGAACGCCACCGCCAGCGGCAAACCCGAGCCGCGGATGGTCTGTCACGAAGAAGCGTCGACCGGCAGCCTGTTCACGCACACGGTCTGTCGATCGCCCGAACAGGTCGAGGCCGATCGCAACCAGAGCCAGGACTTCGTTCGCCGGCAGCGGAGTGGCCCGACCCCGGATCCGTCAGGGCCGCCGTCGGGCGGCCCGCACTGACGCGCTGTACCTCGCGCGAACCGGCAAACCTGTGGTGGACGGCGACGGCGAGGTAGCCGACGCTCGCTGCGTGACGAACGACCTCCCGACCTACGACGACGTCGTCGCCGCGGCGGCCCGGCTCGACGGCGTCGCGCACCGCACGCCGGCACTGCGATCGCGCACCGCCGACGCGCTGCTCGGCGCCGAGCTCATCTTCAAGTGCGAGAACTTCCAGCGCAGCGGTTCGTTCAAGTTCCGCGGCGCTTACAACGCGGTGTCGCAGCTGACGGCCGCGCAGCGCCGCGCGGGCGTGGTGACGTTCTCGTCGGGCAACCACGCACAAGCGATCGCGCTATCGGCCAAGCTGCTCGGCGTCCCGGCGACGATCGTGATGCCGCACGACACGCCGGCGATCAAGCTCGCGGCGACGCGCGGCTACGGCGCGGAGGTCGTCATCTACGATCGGTTCAAGGAAGATCGCGAGGCGATCGGGCGCGCGCTGGCGAGCGAGCGCGGGCTGGCGCTCATTCCGCCGTTCGATCATCCGCACGTGATCGCCGGCCAGGGCACCGCAACCAAGGAGCTGATCGAGGACGCCGGCGCGCTCGACTACCTCTTTGTATGCATGGGCGGCGGCGGGCTGGTCAGCGGCTCGGCGCTCGCTGCCCACGCGCTTGCGCCGAGCTGCAAGATCTATGGCGTGGAGCCCGAGGCCGGCAACGATGGCCAGCGCTCGTTCCGCTCGGGTGAGATCGTGAGCATCGCGACCCCCCAGACGATCGCCGACGGCGCCCAGACCCAGCACGTCGGCAAGCTCACGTTCGCGATCGCGCGCCGCGAGCTCACCGACGTCGTGACCGCGACCGACGCCCAGCTCGTCGAGGCGATGCGGTTCTTCGCCGAGCGCATGAAGATGATCGTCGAGCCGACCGGCTGCCTGAGCTTCGCCGGCGCGCGCCACGCCGGGCTGCCGATCCAGGGCAAGCGAGTCGGTGTGGTGATCAGCGGCGGCAACGTCGACCTCGAGCGCTACGCCGAGCTGCTGCGCTCGGGCGCGTAGCGTTGTGCGGCACGCGGAGGCCCGGCCGCGCCATTGCCAGTGGCGGCACGGATCACCGATGCTCCGACCATGGGTACGCGGGAGGTGGAAGCGATCGATGTCGTGATCGTGGTGGCGCTCCAGGACGAGCTCGACGCCTTGATCGCCGAGGGTGGAGGCGCGATCGCCTGGCAAGTGATCCCGCACTCCGACGGCCCGTACCATGTCACCACGATTGCCGGCCGCGAGAACAGGCCGCTCACCATTGCCGCGGCGTGGACGGGCCAGATGGGCACCATGGCCACGGCGGCTCGCGCGTCTGCGCTGATCCGCGACCTGCATCCGTCGTGCGTCGCGATGTGTGGGATCTGCGCGGGCAAGCGAGGCGAGGTCGCGCTGGGCGACGTGATCGTCGCAGATCGCCTCTACAGCTTCGACCACGGGAAGCTGGTCGTGAACGACGGCGCCGCCCCGAGCGCCTTCTACCGCGATCTCGAAGCGTACAACCTCGAGCGCACCTGGCGGATGGACGCGGCCACGTTCCGGCGCGAGCTCGGCTGGGCCGCACAGCTGTTGCCGCAGCGCCCTCCGGACCGGCACTTCCAGCGTCGCTGGCTCCTGCACGCGATCCATGCCCATGAGCGCGGCGACGGCCCGGCGCCTGTCGATCACCCGCAGCGCGCCGCGTTGTTCCGGATCGACAGCGCTGCATCGGACTGGCCCGATTGTATTCACGCGCTGCTCAGCGACGCACTCATCGAGCTGATCGCCGGCGGACTGAAGCTGACCGCGGCTGGGCGCCTGCGCATCGACGAGGAGCGCGTGCTGTACCCCGAGGGCCTGCCGCGCGAGCCGCCCTTTCAGGTCCACGTCGGTCCGATCGCGACTGCCAGCACCGTGATCGTGGATGCGGAGATCTTTCAACGCCTGCGGCGCGTGGAGCGCAAGACCCTCGGTGTCGAGATGGAGGGGTCTGCGATCGGCTACCTGGGCGAGGCACTCGCGCGCCGCGCGATCGTGGCGAAAGCGGTCAGCGACCACGCGGACCAGGACAAGGACGATCGGTTCCGCGAGTTCGCCTGCCGCGCCTCGGCGGCCTGGCTCCTGGCATTCCTCGGCCGCAACCTGACGCCGCAGCGGGTCGACCGGATGCCGGACGCCGACGGCCCGGACGATGGCGGCCCGCGCTCGCCGTTCCCGAACCTGGGGTCGGAGCGCCAACGATCGACGGTGCACGGCGGGCCCGCAGACGACCGCGAAGGCACAGGCGCAGCGCCACTCGACATCCGTTCACTCATGCGCGAGGCGGTCGGCGACGATGACCTGTACCGCGTGAACGAGCTGTACCGGCGCGCCCAGCGCGCAGTCGGTCTCAGCGAACCGGGCGCTTCCCTGGCGTGGAAGCGCGGCCCCGATGCTGCGCCAGCCCCGGTGCGCGCGTTTCTCGAGGTCCGGCCCACGGGGAGCGGGTACACGCGCGCGTATCCGGTCGCGGTGATCGATGGCGCGCTGGACCGGCTGACACTCGACGGCTTCGTGGACCACATCGTGACGCGCTACCGCGCGGATACGCCGTTCCTGCAACCCAGGCTCATCCACACCAGCGCAGTGTCGCCCGAGATCGCCGACGTGGCGCGGATGCGCGGGGTTCGCCTCGAGTCGTTGATCGAGCTGCAGGGCCTGCTCGACTTCCGGCCTTATGTCGCGGAGCAGACGCGTATGCTCGAGCGCGACACCGTCTATCCGTCCCGCCTCTTCGTCGCGCAGCGGCTGTCTTACGGCACCGGGCGCGACGAGCGCTCCGCCGAGGACGCCCTCGACACGATCGACCGCTGGCTCGGCGAGGACGGCGCACAGTTCCTGCTTCTGCTCGGCGACTTCGGCACAGGCAAGACGTTTCTGATGCACGAGCTCGCGCTCCGGCTCGGAGGACGCGACAGCGCGACCGTGCCGATCCTCGTCGAGCTGCGCAAGCTCGAAAAGGCGCGAAGCCTGGACGCGCTGCTCGGCCAGCACTTCATTCCCGAGCGCGGGATGAAGCGCTTTGACTACGACGCCTTCCGCTACATGCTCGAGGAGGGTCGGATCGCGTTGCTGTTCGACGGCTTCGACGAGCTCGCGCTGCGCGTCACCTACGAGACTGCGACCGAGCATCTGGACACCGTGCTGCAAGCGGCGATCGGAAAGGCGAAGATCGTCGTCACCAGCCGTACGCAGCACTTCATCAACGACCAGCAGGTCGTGCGGGCGCTCGGCGAGCGCGTCACCCAGCGCGGGTTTCGCATGGCGCGACTCATGCCCTTCGATGAGCCGCGGATCCGTCAGTTCCTGTTCAATCGTTTCGACGATGACGCGGTGGCCCGTGGCTGGTTCGAGCTGCTCGGCGAGGTCAAGGATCTGCTCGGGTTGTCCCACAACCCACGCATGCTGAGCTTCATCGCCGATATCCCCGAGAGTGACCTGCGACGTGCGGCGGAGGGCGGCGAGATCACCGCGGCCACGCTGTACCGCGTGCTCCTCGAGAAGTGGCTCGGCCACGAGGTCCGTCGCGACCACCCCGCAGGGATCGAGCCGGGCCTGTCCGCGTCGTCGCGCTGGAAGGCCGTCACCGAGCTCGCGCACATCCTGTGGCCGCGCAAGGAACGCACGATCGCGGTCAGCGAGATCCCAGCCCCGATCCTCGAGGAGGTCGCGCAGCTGGCCGATCGGCCGCTGGGCCGCGATGCGATCGCACACAAGCTCGGATCGGGCACGCTGCTCACCCGCGACGAGGACGGACGGTTCTCGTTCATCCACCAGTCGATCATCGAGTGGTTCGTTGCCAACAGCGCGACCCAGGACATCCGGGCCAATCGCAATGGCGAGCTCCTGGCCAGCGGCGAGATGAGCGACCTGATGGTCGACTTCCTGGCGGCACTCGCCGGGCGAGACGCCGTGCTGGCGTGGGCGCGCCGGGTGATGTCGGAGTCACCCGGCGATGTGTTGACCGCGAACGCAAACCGCTTGCTCCGGCGGCGGCACGCCGACGCTGGCCGGGGCACCCCGCCGGCCGCACTGGAGCAGCCACCGGTCGCGCTCGACATGTCCGGGCAGGACCTCCGAGGCCAGGACTTCTCGGATACGAGCTATCTGCGCGGCGCTGTGCTCGAGGGCAGTAACCTCTCGGAGACCTCGCTCGTACGCGCCGATCTCTCGGGCGCGCAGCTGCAGCGCGCGCAGCTGCAGCGCGCGAACCTCGAGGGCGCGAATCTGCGCGGTGCGGACCTCCGGGAGGCCGACCTGTCGTTCGCGCGGCTGCTCGGTGTCGATCTGACCGAGGCCAGGCTCGACGGCGCCAAGCTTCGATACGCGAAGCTGGTCGGCGCGACGGTCAGCCCGGAAGCGTTGCAGGACGCCGACCTGTTCGGCGCGGCCGCCACGCGTCCCGATCGCTTCGATGTGGCCCTGGGGCTGCCGGTCGCGACCTGCACCTCGATCGCGTGGAGCCCGGACGGCGCGCTGCTCGGGCTGGGATATCGCGACGGAACGGTGATCCTTGCCGACACCGCGACTGGACGCACACTGCGCCAGCTCGAGAGTCATCCATATGCAGTCACCAGCGTCGCGTTCTCGCCGAGCAGCGCGAGATTCGCCTCGGCCTCCGACGATCATACCGTCCGGATGTGGGATCCCCAGACCGGCACGCTGTTGCACTCGCTCCAGGGCCACACCGGTCGCGTGAACAGCATCGCATTCTCTCCCGATGGAACGCTGATCGGGTCCGCGTCGAACGACCAGACGGTCGTGCTCTGGGACGTGGTGCTCGGCATCCAGGTGCGCACGTTGATGAGCGAGTCCATGCTCGAGATCAACAGCGTGGCCTTCTCGACCGACGGCGCGCGCCTCGCATTCAGCTCCGGCGCTGGTATCGAGCTGCACCCCATCGTTGGCACACGACTGCGCCGTTTCTCGGGGCACCAGGAGCGTGTCACCGCGATCGCATTCTCGCCGAACGGCGAGAAGATTGCCTCGGGCACCCTCGACGGGATTGTGCAGTGGTGGGACGCCGGGAGCGGTGTCCTGCACCCCACCACGAGCTCGAAGCACTTCGGACCGGTGACGAGCGTGACATTCTCCCCGGATGGCAAGATGCTCGCGACGGGCGCGGGGGACAGCCAGATCCGGCTGTGGAATAGCGAGACGCGCGAGCTGATCCGCATGATCGAGGCACAGCCCGCGCGGGTCACCAGCCTCGCGTTCTCGCCGGACGGCAAGATCCTCGCGTCTGCGTACGACGATCAGTTCATCGTGTTCTGGAACCCAGAGACCGGCAAGCAGGTTCGCGTGCTCGATCGCGGATCCGACTGGGTGAACGCGGTTGCGTTCTCCGGCGATGGGCGGCTCCTCGCGTCCGCGTCGCGCGATCAGATGATCCGGCTCTGGGATGTCGAAGCCGGAATGCTGGAGGGCATCCTCCCGAACCATAGCGCCTGGGTCAACGGGGTCGCATTCTCCCCCGACGGTCAGTTCCTCGCCTCGGCGTCCAACGATCGGACCGTCACCGTCGCGAACCTGGACAATCAGAGGACGAGGACGCTCGAGGGGCACGCGGACTGGGTCAACTGCGTGGCGTTCTCACCCGATGGCGCACTCATCGCGTCGGGGTCCAACGACTGCGTGGTACGCCTGTGGCAAGATGTGCTGTTCGCGGTCCATGCGACTGCGCGGCGGTCCGGCGCGGCGACGTACCTGTTGCGGGGTCACACCGCGCGGGTCAACAGCGTGGCGTTCTCCCCCGACGGTGCATTTCTCGCGTCGGGCGGCGACGACCGCGCGGTCCTGCTCTGGGATGTCGAGACGCGATCGCTGATCCGCGCGCTGCCCGGCCACGCGGCATGGGTTCATTGCGTCGCATTCTCGCCCGACAGCGGGCTCCTGGCGTCCGGATCCGAAGACAACACCATCCGGGTCTGGGAGCCGCGCTCGGGCGCACTTCGGCATCGGCTCGATGATCACACCGCCGGTGTCAGCTGCGTCGCGTTCTCGAAGGATGGCAAGCTACTCGCGTCGAGCTCGTTCAAGACGGTCAAGCTATGGGACGTCATCCGGGGCGCACTGCTGTGCACGATGGAAGGTCACTCACACTGGATCAACGGAGTCGCGTTCTCACCCGACGGTACGCTGCTCGCTACCGGGTCGAGTGACCACACGATCCGTCTGTGGAGCGTGGCATCGGCGCTGCGCGACGACAGCTCCGATCCCTGCCTTGCGACGATCATCCCGGCGCGCGATGGCTGGATGGCGGTCACGCCGGACGGTCGCTACAAGCGCGAGGGCGACACGACCAGCTCGCTGGGCTTCACCGTCGGCCTGTGTCGATTCGACCCCGGCGAGCTCGACGCCTATGCGGATACCTTCGCACACCCGCGGCGGATCCCCGATGACGAGCGTCTGCTGCCCGAGAAGCGCTGAGCGTGGCGTGAACTGCGCGACCGGCTGTCCGGTCGAGTCAGGGAATCGTGTAGGCCGCTCGATTGTGTGCTATCTCCCCTGACGACTTGCGAGGTTCGATGCGCGCCCGCGCCTTTTGCCCCGGCGTCCGGTTTCCGGTTCGCCGAGGGGCGCGCGTCCATGCGGCGCTGACCGCGCTCGCGTTCGTGCTGTCGAGCCTGTTCGGGCTCATCCATGAGGGCACCACCCGGCACGTCCGGTGCGCCGAGCACGGCGAGCTGATCGATGGCGGGCCCGCGGTCGCGGGGGCTTCGAGCACGGTCGCGAGCCATGCGCGGCTGGTGCACGCGGAGCTCGAGCGCGGCGCCGCGGTGCGCGACCTCGATGCGATCGCGCCGCACGGTCACGAGCACTGTGCGCTGGCGTCTGCGCTGCGCGAGTCGCGCGTGGTGCCCCGGGCACCGGGGGTCGCGCCGGCGCCGATCGCGGTCGGGTCCCTCGAGCTCGCCGCGGCGAGCGCCTCGGTCGCGCACCACCGCGACCTCTTTCGAACCGCACCCAAGACGTCTCCGCCGGTGTGACCCGGGCGGCGCCGAGCGCCGCGCGAGTCCTCGCGACCGCTGATGGCGGTCGACCGCGGCGCAACATGAGCGCTGCACCACCAGGTCTTCACAGGAGCGTCCGTGCGAGCTCGATCCATCGTTTTCATGCTCGGTATTTCACCGTGGCTCGGCGCCAACCCGGCGGCAGCCCAACCCAGTCCCATCCCCAAGCCAGTCGACTCTCCACGCGCTGCACCCCCACCCGACAAGGCCGCCGAGCGCAAGCCTGCGGAGGGCTCGCTCGATGCGCGCGTCAAGGCGCTCGAGATCGATCTCGAGGACACCAAGGACGCAAACGCGGACCTCAAGTCGGAGGTCGCCGATCTGAAGCAGCAGATCGCTGCGAGCAAGCCGCCGGTCTCGCTCAATGCGCTCAATCCGCAGATCACGGCGTTTCTCAACGGCGCGATGCGGGTCGACGACAAGCAGGTGCTGACGCCGGGCGGCGTGGCGATCGATGACCGGCCGTTCTTGCGCACCGCGGAGATCGATTTTCGCGCCGCGGTCGACCCCTACGCCGATGCGGTGGCGATCGTCGCGCTCGAGGACGAGGCCGGCCAGGGCTTCGGCGCCGACATCGAGGAGGGCTACGTCATCGTCAAGCGGCTGCCGATCCTCGAGTCCGCGCCGCTCGGGCTCAAGCTCAAGCTCGGCCGGTTCCGCGCGCCGATCGGCAACGTCAACCGCCTGCACATGCACGACCTGCCGTGGACGACGCGGCCGCTGCCGATCGCGCGCATGCTCGGCACCGAGAACGGCGAGTTCTTCGAGTCCGGGTTCAACCCCGTCGGCGTCGACGCCGATGTCATCCTGCCCGAGATCATCCCGGGCACCGTGCTCGAGCTCAACGCCGACGTCGTCGACGGCGGCAGCATCGCGATCGCCGGCGGCGGCCACGACCACCCGGGGTTCCTCGGCCACGCCAACGCGTTCTTCACGCTGGCCGACACGCACGACGTGAACCTCGGCGTGTCGGGCTATTACGAGGGTGGCGCGCATCGCGCGGGGCTGCTCGCAGCGGACGCGCTGTACAAGTGGAAGCCGCTGGCGGCCGGCGAGTTTCACAGCGTGGTCATCGGCGGCGAGCTGTTCTACGGCGACCGCAAGTTCGGCCTCGACACGTCGGGCGACGGCGTACCCGACATGGAGGCGCACACCAAGCCGCTGGCCTGGTACGGCTTCGCCCAGGTCCAGCTGTCGTGGCACGTCTACCTCGGCGGCCGCTACGACTACGCCCAGGACATCAACAACACGAGCCTGTCCACGCAGGTCGCCGCCGCGTACCTGAGTTACTACACCTCCGAGTTCCTGCGGTTCCGCGCCGGATACGAGCATCGCTGGAGCGATGTAGCGGCCGACGACGGCGTCAATTCATTCATCGCCGAAGTCAACGTGGTCTTCGGCTCCCACCCCACCGAACCCTACTGGGTCAATCGTTGATCGGAGTCGTCATGAGGAGCTTTCTAACCATCATCACCGGCGGGGCGGTTGCTGCGACCCTGGCGCTGTTCCCCGCGACGCCCGGCGCGGTGGCCGCGAGCAAGAAGATCTCGGTGGTCACCACGCTCAACGTGCTCGCCGGGATCACGCGCGAGATCGGCCACGACCGGGTGAGTGTCACCGCGCTCGCCCGGCCCAACCAGGATCCGCACACGCTGGTCGCCAAGCCGACATTCAAGGTGCTGGCCAAGAATGCCAATCTGTTCGTCGAGCTCGGGCTCGGGCTCGACATCTGGGGCTCGGCAGTGACCGATGCGTCGGGCAATCCCGACATCCAGGTCGGGCAGAAGGGGCGCGTGGTCGCCACCGAGGGCATCGCAACGCGCGAGCTGCCGAGCACGCTGTCCAAGGCGTGGGGAGATATCCACCCCAATGGCAACCCGCACGTGTGGCTCGATCCGGTCAATGCCAAGCAGCTCGCCATCAACATCGCCGCCGGGTTGACCCGGGTCGATCCCGACGGCAAGGACGTCTACGCGGCCAACCTCAAGGCGTTCAGCGAGCGAATCGATGACGCGCTGTACGGCCACGCGCTGGTCGCCGAGTACGGCTCGAGCAAGCTCGAGCGGCTGTCGCGGCGCAACGAGCTGATCGATTATCTGAAGAGCAAGAATACGTACGACAAGCTCGGCGGCTGGCTGAAGAAAGCCGAGCCTCTGCGCGGACTCAAGATCATCACGTACCACAAGACGTGGGTGTACTTCTGCGACCGGTTCGGCATCGAGATCCGCGGCGAGATCGAGGAGAAGCCGGGCATCCCGCCGTCGCAGGATTACCTCGCGAGCCTGATCAAGAAGGTCACCAGCGATGGCATCAAGGTCATCTTCATCGACACGATCTACCCGACCAAGGACGGCGAGTTCATCGCCGCCAAGACCGGCGCGAAGATCGTCTCGAGCCCGATCGACCTCGGCGGCGCGCCGGGCACCGATGACTACTTCGCGCTGATCAATACGCTGCTCGACCGCGTGCTCGCGGCGGCCAAGGCGTCGTCGTGAGCGACTACCTCGGCCAGCTGATCGACATCAACGGCTTGCCGCTGCTGTCGTGCCTCGCAGTCTCGGGGGTCCTGGTCTACCTCGGGATGCACGTGGTCGAGCGCAAGGTGATCTTCGTGGACCTCGCGCTGGCGCAGATCGCGGCGCTCGGCGTGATGTGGGCGATCCTCATGGGGTACGACCACGAGACCGATACGCTGGCGACGACGCTGTACTCGCTGGCGTTCACCGCGGTCGGCGCCCTGGTGTTCTCGATCACGCGGACGCGCCACGAGCGCGTGCCGCACGAGGCGCTGATCGGCATCATCTATGTGACTGCGAGCGCGGGCGGGCTGGTGCTCGCCGACCG
>DATIPJ010000698.1:0-9368 GCA_035472155.1 Kofleriaceae bacterium | reverse complement strand
CTCAACGTCGTCAACATCCGGCGCGCGTTCGACGAATCGGCGAAGCAGCAGATCGACGTGTTCCGCACCGGCCGCGAGGCCGCCGGCGAGTTCGGCACGCCGCTGTTCGCCCGCGCCGTCGAGCAGCTGCTGATCGACCGCGGCCGCGACGCCGACATCCTGTCGCTGGTCCAGCAGACGGTCGCCCAGGACACCAAGGACGGCCCCGACGGCAAGAAGGACTACGGCCTCAAGCTCGCCTACGTCCTCGACCTCAACCAGAAGGTCGTCGCGCACTGCTTCGAGGAGCCCAAGCTGACCTGCGTGGCGGGCAACCACGAGCCGGTCGGCCCCGGGTTGGGCGCGCTCACCGTCGAGACCTGGAAGGAAGCGCTGGCGGGCTGGAAGGCGGCTGCCGCCGCGCACGGCGAGTCGCTGCTGAAGTTCGACAAGACCGCCGCCGACTCGCGCTACCGCGTGTTCGCCTACCCGGTGTTCACGGGCGCCCCGGCGACGGCCGCCGGCGCGATCGCCCCCGAGCCGCCCGACCAGCGTCAGGGCTACGTGGTGCTCGGCTACGACCTGGCGCCGATCGACTGGTTCTCGGCGGCGGCGGCCGAGCAGAAGGCGACCGCGTCGACCCGCGCAGCGCTCTACACCGGCGCGGTCGGCGCGCTGTTCGCGCTGATCGGCACCGTGCTGGCGATCCTGCAGGGCCTGTCGATCTCGCGGCCGATCAAGCAGCTGGCGTGGCGCGCCGACCAGATCGCGCGCGGCGATCTGGCCGCCCGCGTCGAGATCATGTCGTCGGACGAGATCGGCCTGCTCGGCGAGAACTTCAACTTCATGGCCGACCAGATCGCCATCCTCCTCGAGCAGACCGCCGAGAAGGCGCGCATCGAGCAGGAGCTCGAGGTCGCCAAGACGATCCAGGAGACGCTGGTCCCGACCTCCGACCCCGTGGACCACGGCATCCTCAAGTTCGCCGGGTTCTATCAGCCCGCGGCGCAGACCGGCGGCGACTGGTGGTCGTGGCACGAGCTGGTCGGCGGCAAGGTCCTGCTCGTGATCGGCGACGTCACCGGCCACGGCGTGCCGTCGGCGATGATCACCGCGGCCGCCAAGGCGGCGTGCGACGTGGCGCGCTACGTCTACCGCGACGACGTCACGGTGACCGGGCTCCTCGAGATCATGAACCACGCGATCTTCGAGAGCGCCCAGCGCCGGTTCGTGATGACGTGCTTCGCGTCGATCGTCGACACCCAGCGCCGGACCATCACGTACGCCAACGCGGGCCACAACTTCCCGTACCTGTTTCGCGCGGGCGATGGCCGCGGCGAGTTCGGCTCGCTGATGATCCGCGGCAACCGCCTCGGCGACGACCGCGACTCGCGCTACGAGGCCAAGACCACCGAGCTCATCCCGGGCGACGTGCTGGTCTGGTACACCGACGGCATCGTCGAGTGCGAGAACGTGGCCGGCGACGAGTACGGAGAGAAGCGATTCCGCGCCTCGGTGCGCCGCGCCGCCGCGCTCGACGCCGGCGAGATGCGCGACTCGATCGTCGGCGACGCCACGGCGTTCTTCGGCGATGCACAGCGCAAGGACGACATCACCATGATCGTGGGGAGAATCCATTGAGACGGATCGTCATGATGTGTGCGCTCGCCGGTCTGGCGAGCCTGGCCCAGGGCGCGCTCGCCCCCGCGCGCGCGGTCGCCGCCGTCGAGGATGACCTGCGCGACGGCGACAAGTACTTCGAGGATGGCAACTGGCAGAAGGCCGCCCAGGCCTACGACCGCGCGATCGCCAAGGCGCCCAGCCAGGTCTCCGCCGAGGCCTACGGCAAGCGCGCCGCGGTGTTCATCATCCTCAAGGACTACAAGGGCGGCCTCGACTTCATCGCCACCGCCAAGACGCGGTTCCCGAGCGCGCCCGAGATCCTCGAGCAGGAGGCGCTGATCCTGTGGGAGACCGACCGCCGCGAGGAGGCGATCAAGATCGCCCAGACCGTGGTCACCGCCCGCCCGCAGGCGTTCACCAACCAGAAGCTGATCGGCGAGTACTACGCGCCGCGCGATCCGGTGAAGACCACCGCGGCCTACGAGAAGTACCTCGAGAATCGCCCCGCGGACCTCGAGTCCGGCGACGTCCTGCCGCGCGTGCGCCTGGGCTTCGCGTACCTCGCCGAGGCGCGCATGGCGATCGGCGACGGCGACGATCCGCGCGCGCAGAAGCTGTACGGCAAGGCCGCCGATCAGTTCGAGATCGTCCAGCGCAAGTTCGGCAAGCGGCCCAACGCGCAGGTCAACGCCGACAACGGCCTGTGCGCGGCGCTCACCGGCATGGGCCGGTTCGACCAGGCGGTCACGACCTGCGAGCGTGTCGTCGACGATCCCAAGCGCATCGACGCCACCGGCTCGGTGTGGTTCAACCTCGCCACCGCGTACCTCGCGCGCAAGCAGACCAAGAAGGCGCGCACCGCCGGCAACGAGTTCACCCGCATGCGCAAGAACGAGGCGCGCGGCTACATCCTGCTCGGCGACACGCTGTTCGCGGACCGCGACTGGTCGGGCGCCCTCGAGCAGTACCTGAAGGCCGAGAAGCTGATCAAGCCCAACCAGCCGCACGAGCAGGTCGGCCTGTCGATCCGCCTCGGCAAGACCTATCGCCGCCTGCCATCGCCCGCGAGCGGCGCGAGCTCGAACCTCACGGTCGCGATCGACAAGCTCAACACCGCGTACAGCGCCAACCCGAGCAGCGTGGAGCTCGCCCTCGAGCTCGGCGGCGCGTACCTCGAGGCGCGGCAGGACGCCAAGGCGACCGCGCTCACCGATCGGCTGCTCGCGAGCGCCGACATCGGCAAGGCGTCGCCCGAGAGCCGCGGCAGCGTGTACGTCCTCGCCGGCAAGGCGCTGTTCAACCAGCGCAAGGTCAAGGAGGCGCGCCAGCGCTTCGAGTCAGCGCGCGAGCTCCGGCCCAATGACATCACCGTGCAGCGCGGGCTCGTGCTCGCGATCAACGAGCAGGCGTTCGAGACCGACCGCGAGCCGCGCGCCGCCCAGGCGCTGCTCGAGCAGGCGCTCGCCGTCGATCCCCAGTCGGCGGTCACGATCTCCAACCTCGCCGTGCTCGCCATCGACCGCGGCGAGTGCGACGCCGCCCGCCAGCAGCTCGCCAAGCTCGAGTCGATCCGCGGCCACGACACCGTCGTGCGGACTCGCCTCCTGGCGCGCTCGTACATGTGCGGACCGCGGCCCGACGTCAAGCGGGCGAGCGAGGCCTACGCCGTCGCCGAGCGCGAGGCCAAGAAGGCCAACGCCGCGCTCGCGCTGGCCGAGATCTACACCGAGTGGGCGCCGCTGATCTGGGACGCCGACCTGGGCGACGCCGTCGACAAGCTCGAGATCGCGGTCCAGAGCTCGGCCGGCGAGCCCGCGATCGCCGCCGCCGCCAAGCGCAACCTCGCGCTCGCCCTGTTCCGCCATGGCTGGCGGATGATGCGCGACGGCAAATCGAGCGAGGCCGCCTCCGACTTCGAGAAGGCGACGCGCGATCCGAGCGTGCTCAAGGGCACCGAGCCCGGGGCGTTCGAGTTCTCGTACGCGCTGTCGCTGCTCGACGTCGGGCGCGCGCCGGAGGCCGCCAAGATCTTCAAGAGCCTCGGCCAGAAGGGCGGCCAGGGCGCCTACCTCAAGGGCGCCTACGCGCGCTCGGGCTCGCAGCTGTTCGCCGCGTACGCGAGCTACCGCAACGGTTCGATCGCCGCGCGCCAGCAGGCCGCCACCGAGTTCGCCAAGCTCGTCAACGAGCCCGGCATGGGCGACAAGATCCGCGAGCTGCTCGCCGCGACCTGGGAGGCCATCGCGATCGACCAGTGGCGCGCGGGCCAGCTCGCCGCCGCCGGCAAGTCGCTCACGACCGCGGAGCGCTACGCCTCGGGCGAGATCAAGCGCCGCATCGTGATGGACCGCGCGGCGCTCGCGCTGGGCAAGAGCCAGCTGGCCGCTCTCGAGAACCTGGGCGGCAATCCGCCCGAGTCGCTCGTCAACCTCGGCATTCTCTATGACCAGCTCGGTCGGCCCAAGGACGCGTACGACGCCTGGACCCGCGCGAAGGCGCGCGGCGTGCAGGCCCGCGACCTCCAGCGCTGGATCGACGCCAAGAAGCGGATCTACGGGTACTAGCCATGCGCACCACTCTCGTTATCCTCTCGACCCTGCTCGCGCTCGCGGGCGCCGCCGCCGCACAGCCGGCGCAGAAGATCACCATCGGGCTCTACGCACCGACGGTGGAGTTCGGCGCGGCGCAGGCCCGCCTCGCCTACGTCCAGGGCCTCGCCAAGGCGATCGAGCAAAACACCGGCATCAAGACCGAGGCGCAGTCGTACGCCAACATCGCCGCGCTCAAGAAGGACGCGGTCGACTTCGCGATCGTCGACGGCATCTGCTATGCGACCAACCTGGGCTGGCGCCTGCTCGCCACCGCGAGCATCGGCGGCGGCACCACGCGCGCCTGGGCCCTCTACTCCAGCGCGGGCGACACCATGCTGGCCCTCAAGGGCAAGAAGCTGGCCTTCATCTCGACCGGCTGCAACGACACCGGCTTCATCGACAACGCCATGCTCGACTCCGAGGTCGACCCGGCGTTCTTCGGCGGGCGCAGCGGCAAGCCCGACCTCACCGCCGCCGTCTCCGAGGTTGCCTCCTACAAGGCCGCGCAGGCAGTCTTCGCCCCCGCCGGCACGGCCAAGGGCCTCACCAAGGTGTTCGACACCGGCGCAGTCCCCAACCCGGCCTTCGTCGACATCGGCGGCAAGCTCCCGCAGAGCGTCGTCGACAGGGTCGCCGCGGCTGTCGTCGGCTACGGCGGCACCGGCGCGATCGCGAGCTGGACGCGGCCCTCGCGCGACATCTACGTCGCCCTCGCCGCCCGGCTCACGCGGTCGACCAAGTCCAGCATCTTCGCCAATCCCGACCCGGTGCGCATCGACGCACGCGACGCCCTGATCGAGCCGCAGACCCTCAAGGACACGGCCATGGTCGACGTGCGGCACCACTTCGTGCGCCCGTCGGGCGGCCGCATGGAATAGCTGCGGCGCCCTCGCTGCCACTCGCTAGACCGGGATGCGCGCTTCGGGCTGCTCGGTCTTCGCCACCTGCGGGCCCTTGGCCGACGCTGCACGCGCGGCCTGGACCGTATGGGGCCCGACCTTGCCGTCCGCGGCCAGGCCATGGGCGCGCTGCCAGTCGGCCACTGCCTTCGGATCGAGCTTGCCGGTGTCGTCGTTGAGACAGACGTAGGCGGTGAGCTCGTTGAACTCCTCGACCAGGTACTCCTGCACGTCGTTGTAGCGCCGCGCATCCGCGACCCACGCTGGCTCGGCCGCCGGGGCCGCCTCCGGCTTTGCCTCGGGCTTCGAGGGCGTCTCGTCGGGCGCCTGCGGATCCGACTTGTCCTCCATGAACGAGGCCACCTCGTGCTCCTTCACGGCCGTGGCATCTGCCGGGCTCGCCAGGTTCGCGTGAATCTCTTCCTGACTCTGGCTGCCGCCGGCGGTCTTCGCCGTCCACTTCTTGACCAGGTCCATCGCGCGCCGGACAGCCATGTTGCCCAGGTACTTCGCAGCGAGCGGCAGGATCTTGCCCATGTGGCTCGGATAGCTTTGCAAGAGCGCGGCGAGGCCGGCGTCATCCGCCGGGCTCAGCTGCTTGATCTGCGCCACGATCTGGGGGGGCAAGCCATACGTCTCCTCGGCGACCTCTGCGGTCGGCGCTGCGCCCTCCTGCCCTGGTTGCTGCTCGGTGACCTGTTCTTTGCTCATCGAATCTTCCCCTGGCTCTCTCGCAAGATACGCTCGTGGCCCCCAGAAGCTCCCTTGCAGCCGTGCCTTCGCTGCAAGCCTACATCAGCGCCGGCGACCATGGCTGCGCATCCACCTTGCTCGCGTGAGGCCGACCTTGCCGCGTTGAGCTTGCGTCGACGGTGACACACCGAAGCTCAGGACAGCTCGATGCCCTGCTTCTTCGCCTCGGCCTTGATCCGCTCGATCATCTTGGTCGCCCGCGCGCGCTGCTCCGCGGTGGGGTTGTACATCTCGATGCCCTTGCAGGCATGGAACGCATCCTGGAACTGGCCACTCTGAAACTTCGCCACGCACAGGTTCAGGACGTACGTCGGATCGGGGACCCGCGCGGCCGCTTGCTCGAACTTCTTGGCGGCCTCCTCGGCCTTGTCGGCGTACATGAGCGCTTTGCCCTCGTCGTTGAGCTTGCGGGCGATCTCGGCTTGCGTGATCGGTCGCTCGGGAGTCTGCCCCTGCCCCTGCGGCGGCGGCGGCGGCGGCGGCGGCGGCACCGGTGGCTCGTGCTGCAAGTCCGTGCGCGGCTCGGCGTGGAGCTCGATGTTCTGCTTTTTGGCCTCGTCCCGGATCTTCGCGATCAGCAACGAAGCCTTGCGCCGCTGCTCGCTTGTCGGCTCATTCGCATTGACCGCCTGGCATGCAGTCAGCGCCTCGTCCAGCCTGCCGACCTGCAGCTGGGCCACACAGAGATTGATGAAGTACTTCGGCGCTGGTGCGCGCGCCACCGCCTCCTGGAGCTTCCTGGCCGCCGCCTCGTAGCGTGCCGCGTAGATATCATCCTTGGCTTCTGCGTTGAGCCGCTCCGCGATCGCCGCCTGGCTCGGGGTCGGGCCCTTCGGAGGCTTGTCGGCGTCGGGGCCCTCCTTCGATTCCGGCTCGGTACCGGAGCTGCGCGCCGCATCCGCCGGCTCGATCGCTGCGTCGACGACCACCGCCGCGATCTGCACCGCATCGGGCGTCGCGGGCGGCTGCGCTGCATCGGCCGTCACCACTGCGACGCCGCCATCCCCGGGCGCCGGCGGCGCTGCCGGCCCGTGGCCCCCCATCGTCATCACCGCCGTCACTGCACCGCCCACGACGACGATCGCCGCGATCCCGAGCCACACGCCGCGGCTCCGCTTTGCCGGCGGCTGCGTCGACGCCACGGCGGAGGACCCGAGCGTCGTCGCGTGGCCCACCCCCGCCGGCCCCGTGTGTCCCATCCCCGATGGCCCACCGATCCGGCCCGTGCGCCCCATCTGCAGGCTCGGCGAGCTGCCGCCCGCTCCCCCACCGATCGGCAGGTTCGGCACGCTCGCGCCCGGCAGCCCCGACGCCCGCGCCGCCTCGTCGATCGCCGCGATCAGCGCCGCGCACGACGGGATCCGCCGATCGGGCTGCTTCTCGAGCAGGCCCAGGATCACCTGCTCGATCGGCGGCGGCAGCCACGGCGCAAGCGCACGTGGCGGCGGCGGCGTATCCCGCAGATGCGAGGCGATCAGCTCGATCCCGCCGTGTCCGAACGGCGGACGACCGCACACCAGCTCGTAGAAGATGCAGCCCAGCGAGTACAGATCCGAGCGCGCATCGACCGCGCCCGTGCTCGCACATTGCTCGGGCGACATGTACGGCGGCGACCCGAAGATCCCCTGCGTCTTCCCGGCGCCGCTATCCGCCGTCAGCTTCGCGATTCCGAAGTCGAGGACCTTCACCCGCTCGCCGCCGATCACATCCGGATCCTCGACGACAAACAGGTTCGCCGGCTTGAGATCGCGATGCACGATCCCGCGCTCGTGCGCCGCCCCGATCGCGCCCGCCGCCTGCCGCATGAAGATCAGCGTGCGATCGATCGGCAGCGGCCCGTGCTCGAGCCGGGTCTCGAGATCGCCGCCGCGCAGCCGCTCCATCAGCAGATACGCCCGGTCGCCGTGATACCCGACATTGTGGATCTGCACGATCCCGGGGTGATGAATGCTCGCCGCCGCGCGCGCCTCGTTGAAGAACCGCGCGACGATGTCCCTCAGCGCCGACATCTCCGGCTTGAGGACCTTCACCACCGCCTCCGCCCCCGAATCGACGTGCGTCGCAAAGTACACGTCACCGAACCCGCCCTTGTCCTCCGACAGCGCATGATCGATCCGGTACCCGTGAATGACCTGCCCCAGCATCGTCATCTAGCTTGTGATGCCCATCCGCCCGTGTCCACGCACTGCGGCCAAACTTGTCAGGACGCCGCATCCGCGACGTCATGGCAGCCGCGAGGCTCGCGACCAGCGTGGGGCTCGCGCCCTGTGACGACGTGTGATGCTCGGTTGCCCACAACCGGTGATAGCCGAGCGCATCGAGGGATAAACATTCGAAGGTGGCTCGACGGCGCACGGCCGCCGTGTCCCCGCGGTTTCGATCATGGCTCCAGTGTGTTCTAGGCCGCGCTAAAGGGTCGAGATCCGCGATGACGATCGAACCACGCGGAAGGCTCCAGTGTGTTCCGATCGATCTGTTCCGAAGGTTCCAGGGGCAGCGGCCGCGCGATCGGTTGACTGGCTTACGCCGACGCGGACGCAGGAACCCGGAGCGGTCGCCTCTCGCGTCTCCGTCCCAGGCGCGATGTCTCTCGCACAGGGACACTCCCGGAGACAGTGCGGGTGCAATCACCCGAACGCCCGTCGAGCGCGCGATCCGCGGATCGGTACGCGCGATGCAGCGGTGTCTCTCGGCCATGGAACACGACTCCACCCTCACCATCCGGTCGCACGAGCAGGGAAGTGTGCCGGCCCGCCGTGTCCAGCCGTATCTGGTCGTGCTGGCGATCAGCGACGACCCGCGCGCGCCGTCGTCGCGCCACCTCCTGGCCGACATCGATGAGGTCCGGTTCGGGCGGGGGATGCGCTCGGCCGTGCGTACGGTGCTCGACGGCAAGCGCGTGCTCGAGCTGCACGTGCCGGACTCGCGGATGTCGAGCGCGCATGGCCGGCTGCACCGCGGTCCGGTGAGCTGGATGCTCGACGACCCGACGTCGAAGAACGGCTCGGTGGTAAACGGCGAGATCACGCGGCGCACGATCGTCGCCGACGGCGCGCTGCTCGAGCTCGGGCACACCTTCCTCCTGTTCTGCGAGCAGCCGATCGAGCCCGATGCGCCCGACGACGCGATCGACAACGCGCTGGGCGTGCCGCACCCCGCGCTCGCCACGTTCGTGGGGCCGCTCGCCGAGGGGTTCGCGGCGCTGATCCGGCTGGCGACGACGCCGGTGTCGATCGTGCTGCGCGGCGAGACGGGCACCGGCAAGGAAGTGGTCGCGCGGGCGCTGCATGCACTGTCGCAGCGCGCGGGCTCGTTCATCGCGGTGAACTGCGGAGCGCTGCCGGCGTCGCTGGTCGAGGCCGAGCTGTTCGGTCACCGACGCGGTGCGTTCACCGGCGCGGTCGGCGAGCGCCTGGGGCTCGTGCGCAGCGCCGAGGGCGGAACGCTGTTCCTCGACGAGATCGGCGAGCTGCCGCCGGCGTCGCAGACCGCGTTCCTCCGCGTGCTGCAGGAGCGCGAGGTG
>DATIPJ010000697.1:0-3674 GCA_035472155.1 Kofleriaceae bacterium | reverse complement strand
TCACCTCGAGGAAGCGCGCGCACGCCCGGCCCTCGGCGTCGCTCAGGACCACGTCGAAGCAGTCCTGACCTACCTTGCGCGCGTGCGACCAGCCGCGCGCCGGCAGCGCAGCGAGCACCTCGGCGCTGCGCGGCGGCCGCGGCGGCGACATCGGCGAGATCGTCGCGCGCCCCCTGTGATCCGGTCAGGAAGTAGATCGCGTCGGCGGCGCTGGCCTCGGCCAGACCTGCGATCCCACCCTGGTCGTCGACGATCGCCTCGATGACGCGGTCGTGCGGGTGCCGCGCGACCAGCGCTCGCGCCAGCTCGCCACGGTCGCCGCCGTGCGCGACCACCACCGTCCCGCCAGGAGCGAGCGGCGTGGCGCGCGCGGGCGCGGATGCGACACGCCATACCGGCTGAAAGAACATGCGCGACGCGGCGCTCGCGATCGGTCGCAGCATCACCTCGAGGAAGCGCGCGCACGCCCGGCCCTCGGCGTCGCTCAGGACCACGTCGAAGCAGTCCTGACCTACCTTGCGCGCGTGCGACCAGCCGCGCGCCGGCAGCGCAGCGAGCACCTCGGCGCTTCCGATCGAGAACGGCACCATCGATCCGCGCTGCGCCCCGCCGCGCTGGTAGAAGGCGGCCGTCACCTGGAGCGCGCCGTCCATCAGCGTCGGCTGCAGACCGTAGTCCGGCACCTCGCCGCGATAGTCGGCGCCGAGCACCAGCTCGCCGAGCGCTTCGTCGTCGTTGCCCTGCACCGAGACCAGGCCGCGGAAGTACGGCCCGTAGTCGATGCCGCGGCTCGCGATCCCCGCATAGAGCGCCTCGTGTGTGACCGTCCAGGTGCAGCGCGCCTGGACCGCGCGCAGGTCGACCACCGCGTGCACGGGTGCCGCCGCGAGCCGCGTGGCGTGCCCGCGCGAGTACACGTGATCCTCGGCGCCCTCGCCGGCGCGGATCTCCCACTGCAGGTCCGCGTCCCCTCCGCTCAGGCACAGGCGGAGCGTGCGCTCGGCGCCATCGACGATGACCGGCCGGAGCCACACCACGCGCGACAGCGCGAACGGCGCCGCACCGGGTCGACACTGCTGCACCGCCGCGTAGGCCATCGCCATGTGGCCGACCGCCGGGAGCACCGGCTGACCGCTCACGCGATGGTGAGCGACGATCCGCTCGCCCGGCATCAGTCGCTTCTCGAACACGAGGCCCTGCGCCCAGCTGCGCGCGGCGTCCACGCGATCGATCAAGGGATGCAGCGCACCGATCGCTGCGACCGGCGCCGATCCGATCCAGTGCCGTTCGCGCGCAAACGGGTAGCCTGGAAGCGCGATCCGCCGGCCCCGCACGGGCGCATCGGGCCAATCGTGGAGCTCGCCGGCGACCCAGCGCGCGGCGCATCCGGCAGGGTCGGTGGTGACGGCGTCGCCGGCGACGACGACAGGCTCGGTCGTCTCGGGCGCGGCCCGGCCGACGCACACGCCCTCGAGGTCGGCGCGACCGGCGAGGAAGCCGTCGAGGCGCTGCTGCAGCTCGTCGAGGCTGCGCGCCACGATCGCGAGCCGCGCCGCCATCGCCTCGCGGCCGACCTGCAGCGTCCACGCGATGTCGGTCAGCGCGGCCCCGGCGCCGGCCTCGCTGGCGAGCCAGTCGCGCAGGCGCAGGGCCTGGGCCCGGAGCCGGTCGTCGGTCCGCGCCGACAGCGGCACGACGACCGCGCGCGCCGCGGTGACAGGGTCCGGCGCGCCGGCACCGCGCGGCGGAGCCTCCTCGAGCACGACGTGCGCGTTGGTCCCCCCTGCACCGAACGAGCTGACCCCGGCGCGTCGCGGCAGCGCGACACCGTCGAGCGTCCGCCGCTCCCAGCGCTCGGCGCGACGCTGCACGTGGAACGGAGTGCGCTCGAGCTCGAGCAGCTCGGACGGATGCTCGCAGTGGAGCGAAGGCGCGAGCATGGCGTGCTCGAGCTGCAGAACGGCCTTGGCGAGACCCGCGACGCCGGCCGCGGCCTCGAGGTGGCCGATGTTGCTCTTCACCGAGCCGATGGCGCACGGCGGCCCGCCGCTGCCATCGGCAGCGAACGCCTCGCTCAGCCCCTGGATCTCGATCGGGTCACCGAGCGCGGTTCCGGTGCCGTGCGCCTCGATGTACCCGATGGTGCGCGCGTCGGCCTGCGCCTGGACCAGCGCCGCGCGGACGACCGCCGCTTGACCGGTCGCGCTCGGCACCGTGTATCCGCCGGTGCGACCGCCGTGGTTGGTCGCCGTTCCGAGGATCACGGCGCGGATGAGATCGCCGTCCGCGCGCGCGCGCGCCAGCGGCTTGAGCACCACCGCGCCGACGCCTTCGCCCGCGACGTAACCGTCCGCGCCGTCGGCGAACGCCCGGCAGCGGCCGCGGGCGGACAGCATGCGATGCGCCTTGGTCACCTGGTACTTGGTGGGGTGCAGGTCGAGGTTGACGCCGCCCGCGATCGCTGCGGCGCACTCGCCCCGCCGGATCGACTCGCAGGCGAGATGGATCGCGGTGAGCGACGACGAGCACGCGGTGTCGACCGCGAGGCTGGGACCGGACAGATCCATGAATGCCGACACCCGGTTGGCGATCCCCCAGTGCATGGAGTGCGCGGGCACGGGGTTGCCGGCGAGCGTCTGCTCCGAGCCGAGCGTCTGGTACAGCGACCACACCGCGCCCACAAACACGCCGACCTCGCGCGAGCCGAGCGCGCGGAACAGGCGCTGCGGGGTGAGGCCACCATCCTCGAGCGCGGTCCACGCGCACTCGAGGAACAGCCGCTCCTGCGGATCCATGAGCGCGGCCTCGCGCGGCGTGATGCGGAAGAACAACGAGTCGAAGGCGTCGACGTCGCGCAGGTAGCCGCCGAAGATCCGCTCGTCCGCGGATGTCCTCGCGCGGTCCCAGTCGGGCCGCCAGTCCTCTCGGATCGAGTCCCGCCCCGCGACGAGGTTGGCCCAGAACTCGATCAGATCGTCGGCGTCGGGGTAGCGGCCGGCCATGCCGATGATCGCGATCGGCTCCGCGGCTCCGCGACTCCGCGCGGTGGCAGTGACGGCCGTGAGGACCGGGGCCGGGGCTGGGGCCGGCGCGGGCGCGGGCGCCTCGGGCTCGTAGCGCACCTCGGCGTCACCGAGGAAGCCGGTCGGCGAGCTCAGCGCTCGGAGCGCGACCGCGCTGTCGGTCGGCGACGGCAGCGCGGCGATCCGGTCCGCCAGATCGGCGAGCGCCTGCTCGTGGAGGCCGAGCGGCACCGCCAGGCGCACCGCCGGGCTCGGTCGCCCGTCGCGCTCGATGCCGCGGTGCTCTCCGCCCCGGATCCCGGTGTGCTCGTAGAGCCACGCGAGGAACGACGCCGGGCCGTGCTCCATCGCCGCGAACCGGGGCGAGCGCGACAGATCGATCACGACGCAGTGGCCCGAGGCGGGCCCGACGACCGGGAGGCCGCGGTCGCGGCATGCGCGCCACAGCGCCTCGGTGTTGCGGATGCGCACTGCCACCGCCGCGGCGATCACGGCGCGCTGGTCGAGCGCCGCGGCGATGCGCGCTCGATCCGCGACGCCGAGCCCGCTGCCCACCGCGTGAGCGGCGCTGACGACCGCGCGGTGCAGCGCCTCGTCGCGGGTCGCGATCACGCCGCCGCGTTCGCACAGAAAGTCCTTGGTGAGGCTCGC
>DATIPJ010000696.1:0-9545 GCA_035472155.1 Kofleriaceae bacterium | reverse complement strand
ACGACCTCGCGCGCGATGTGGTCAAGAACGACGCGCAGATCGACCGCGACGAGAACGACATCGACGAGCTCGCGCTGCAGATCCTCGCCACGCGCCAGCCGGTGGCGTCGGACCTGCGGTTCATCACGATGGCGCTCAAGTTCGTGGTCGATCTCGAGCGGATCGGCGACCTCGCGGGCGGGCTCGCCAAGCGCGCGCTCGAGCTCAACCGCCTGCCCTCGCTCGAGCCGCGGGTCGATCTCGCCAAGCTCGCCGCGCTGGTGCAGAGAAACCTGCAGGCGGCGCTCGACAGCTTCGTCAGCCGCGACGCCGAGCGCGCCACCGCGGTGATCAGCGCCGACACCGAGATCGATCGGCTCAACGCCAGCCTGTTCGCCGAGCTGATCGCGCACGTCGCGACCGACCCGGCCACGGTGACCCGCGTGCTTCCGCTGACCTCGGTCTGCCGCTACCTCGAGCGGGTCGGCGACCACGTCAAGAACCTCGCGGAGGAAGTCGTCTACATGGTGAAGGCGACCGACGTGAAGCACCGCCCGATCGTCCCAGCGAATTAAGCGAGCAACTGAACCTCCGGGCAGGCGTTGCCGCGCTCAGCGGAACACTGAGCCAGATTCCGGGCGGTTTCGAAACACCGTCACCGTCCGGTCACAAACGGTGCGCAGATGCGTCACCGAGCCTTACTACGGTGCGCCCATGTACAAGATGATCGCGGTCTTCGGCCATCTGGGCCTGTGCTTATCGGGCTGCACCGGCTGCGGGAAGAAGAAGGACGACAGCGGCGGCAGCTCGGCGACGGTGAAGGAGGACAAGGGCGACAAGGCATCGGCGCCGGGCGGCGCGGTCACCCTCAACGCGAGCGGATCGACGTTCCAGAAGGCCTATCAGGAGACCGCGATCGAGGCGTTCACCAAGGTCCACAGCGGCACCAAGATCAACTACGGCGGCGGCGGCTCGGGCAAGGGACGCCAGGACCTCGCCGACATGGTCGTCGACTTCGCGGGCGCGGACTCGCCGTACAAGGACGCCGACCTGGCCAAGAACAAGGGCGGCGACGTTCTCTACTTCCCGATCCTGCTGGGCGCGATCACCCTCTCCTACAACGTCGACGGCGTCGACAAGCTGCAGCTCTCCCCCGCGACGGTCGCCAAGATCTTCCAGCGCGAAATCAAGAAGTGGAACGACAAGGACATCGCCGCGGATAACCCCGACGCCAAGCTGCCCGACGCGGACATCGTTGTCGCCCACCGCTCCGACGGCTCGGGCACGACCGACAACTTCACCAAGTATCTCGACAAGGCCTCGGGCGGCGCGTGGAAGCTCAAGAGCGGCTCGACCGTCGAGTGGCCCTCCGACACCCAGGCCGGCAACGGCAATCCGGGCGTCGCGCAGATCGTGAAGTCGACCAAGGGCGCGATCGGCTACGTCGACCTCTCCGACGCCAAGGCGACCGGCCTCAAGTACGCCAGCGTGAAGAACCAGGCCGGCAAGCTCGTCGAGCCGAGCGCCGAGTCGGCATCGGCCGCGGGCGACGGCATCGACGTCAAGGACAACCTCCTGTTCAGCGCGGTCGACCCCAAGGGCGACGCGGCGTATCCCATCACGTACCAGAGCTGGGTCATCGTCTACGCCAAGCAGACCGACCACGCCAAGGGCGCCGCGCTGAAGTCGTACATCAAGTACCTCGTCAGCGACGGCCAATCGCAGCTCAAGGCGCTCGACTTCGCGCCGCTGCCCAAGGGCCTCGCCGACAAGGCGGTCGCACAGCTCGACAAGATCCAGGTTCCCTGAGGAACCGGCGAGGAGATGACGATGCAGCTCGCCGAGCTGCGCGGACGCCGGCACCACGCCGACCGCGCCTTCCATTATGTGGCCGTGGGCGCGGCGGGGATGGTGCTGCTGATCCTCGGGATGATCGCCGTTGCGATGACCCGGCGCGCGTGGCCGGCGTTCGGCGATCAGTTCTTCACGTCGACGCGATGGTCGCCGCCCGACCGGATCTTCGGCGCGCTGCCGTTCATCTGGGGCACGCTGTACACCGCCGCGATCGCGATCGCCATCGCGGTGCCGATCAGCCTCGGCGTCGCGCTGTTCATCACCCAGGTCGCGCCGCCGTGGCTCAAGAAGCCGCTGGTCTACTTGATCGACCTGCTCGCGGTGGTGCCGTCGGTGGTGTTCGGCCTGTGGGGCGTGCTGATCCTGTCGCAGCACTTCGGCCTGGGCCGCTCGTTCCTCACCGCCGGGATCATCCTCGCGGTCATGATCATCCCGATCATCACGTCGCTGTCGCGCGAGGTCATCGAGACCACGCCGCCGTCGGAGAAGGAGGCGGCGCTCGCGCTCGGTGCGACGCGCTGGGAGATGATCAGCGCGTCGGTCCTGCCGCACAGCAAGGGCGGCCTGGTCGGCGCGGTGATGCTGGGCCTGGGCCGCGCGATGGGCGAGACGATCGCCGCAGCGCTGGTGATCGGTTCGGCGGTCGGCCAGATCACGATCAACCCCTTCGCACCCGGCAACTCGATGCCGGCGGTGATCGCCAATGAATGGGGCGAGGCCGATGGGTCTCACAAGGCGGCGCTGATCGCGCTCGCGGTCGCTCTGTTCGTGATCACCATCGCGGTCAACCTGATCGCGACGACGATCGTCCAGCGTTCGATGAAACGGAGCCGCGGCGCATGATCGCAACCCAGACGCTCGAACCCGGACGCACGCCGCTCGGCAGCATACCGATCCCGCGCAACCACGCGCCGCCCGATCTGCGCGCCAGGCCGTCGTGGCGCACCACCAAGAACCTCCTCATGCTCGGGCTGATGGGTGCGGCGCTGGTGGCGGTCGCGATCCCGCTGATCGCGGTCCTGTGGGCGGTGATCGAGCGCGGGGCGGCGATCGCCTTCAAGGCATTCCCCGACTTCTTCACCGAGGCCATTCCGGTGGTGTCGAGGAAGCCCGGGCCCGGCATGGGGCCGGCAATCGTCGGTACACTGCTGGTGACCGGCGGCGCGACGCTCATCGCGGTGCCGCTCGGCATCCTCGGCGCGGTGTACCTGCACGAGTACGGCATCAACAGCGCGTTCGCGCGCCTGGTGCGCTTCATGTCGACCGTGATGACCGGCGTGCCGTCGGTCGTCATGGGCCTGTTCGTGTACCTGATCTGGACGCTGAGCTTTGGCTACTCGGCATTCGGCGGCGCGCTCGCCCTCGCCTGCTTGATGCTGCCGGTGGTGATCGGCTCGACGGAGCAGATGCTGCGCCTCGTACCTCCGCAGCTGCGCGAGGCCGCGTACGCGCTCGGCACCACCAAGAGCCGCACGATCCTCACCGTCGTACTGCCGGCGGCGCTACCCGGCATCGTCTCGGGCTCGCTGCTCGCCGTCGCGCGCGCGGCCGGCGAGACCGCGCCGCTGTTGTTCGCGGTCGGCGCCGCCACGGCCTACAACGTTCGTTTGTTCAGCGAGGCAAACACCGCACTGTCCGTGCAGATCTTCGCCAACGCCAACTCGTCATTTGTCGCCGCGCAGGAGCGGGCGTGGGCGGCTGCGCTCACGCTCGTCCTGCTGACATTCATACTCACGCTGGTCGCGCGTGTGTTCACCGCACGCCTGGCGCTCAAGAGGTAACCGTGTCCGAGGAGGATCCCATGGTCGCACCTATCGTCGAATCGCCCCGTCCACCTCCGCCCGGCCAGCGTATCGTCGTGGAGCGCAAAACAGTGGCCCAGTTGCCCGATACCCCCGTCGTCTTCGATTGCGAGAACGTCGAGGTCTACTACGGCGCGTTCCGCGCGGTCCGCGGCGTCACGCTGCGCATCCAGGCCCATCAGATCACTGCGTTCATCGGGCCGTCGGGCTGTGGCAAGACCACGATGCTGCGCTCGCTCAACCGCATGCACGACGTCATCCCGGGCGCGCGCGTCGCGGGGAAGGTCAACTATCACGGCGTCAATCTCTATGCGCACGAGGTCTCGGCCACCGAGGTCCGGCGCCGGATCGGCATGGTGTTCCAGAAGCCGAACCCGTTCCCCAAGAGCATCTACGACAACATCGCGTTCGGCCCGCGGGTCAACGGCGTGCGCGGTCGGGCCGAGATCGACGCCATCGTCGAGAAGTCGCTGCGCGCGGCGGCGCTGTGGGACGAGGTCAAGGACCGCCTCAAGCACTCGGCGCTCGGCCTGTCGGGCGGACAGCAGCAGCGGCTGTGCATCGCCCGCACGATCGCCGTCGAGCCCGAGGTCGTGCTGATGGACGAGCCGTGCAGCGCGCTCGATCCGATCGCCACCGCGCGCATCGAGGAGCTCATGCGCGAGCTCAAGAGCCGGTTCACGATCGTGATCGTCACCCACAACATGCAGCAGGCGGCGCGCGTCAGCGACCGCACCGCGTTCTTCACCACCGAGATCGACTCCAAGAACGACCGGCGGACCGGCACGCTCGTCGAGTACGACGCCACGTCGAAGATGTTCTCGGCGCCGTCCGACGAGCGGACGGAGAACTACATCACCGGCCGCTTCGGCTGAGTGGCGCGCGGACGAGGTCGACCGAGAACGCGATCAGGCCGAGCCAGATGAACGCGAACGCGAGCAGCTGATCGCGGTTGAACGGCTCGCCGAACACGGCGATCGCGAGCACGAACTGCGTCGTCGGCGCCAGGTACTGCAGAAATCCCACGCTCGACAGCGGCAGCCGGCGCGCGGCGCTGGTGAACAGCAAGAGCGGCGCGGCCGTGACCACGCCGGTCGTGAGCAGCAGCAGCTGCGTGCCGGTCGTGGCGTGCCCGAGCTGGCCCCCGCCGCACGCGGCCGCGATCGCCAGGTAGCCCAGCGCGACCGGCGTGAGCAGCGCGGTCTCCACCGTCGAGCCGGCCAGCGACTCGACGCGCGCCACCTTGCGCACCAGCCCGTACGCGCCGAAGCTCGTCGAGACGACGATCGAGATCCACGGAAGGCGGCCCATGCGCCAGGTCAGGACCGCGACTCCGACGACGGCGAGCGCGATCGCCAGCCACTGCAGCGCGCGCAGCCGCTCGCGCAGCACCAGTGTGCCGAGCGCGACCGAGATCAGCGGATTGATGAAATACCCCAGGCTCGCATCGAGCAGGTGGTTCGTCTCGACCGCATACACGAACGCGCCCCAGTTGATGAGCACCAGCGTCCCCGAGACCGCCATCGCCGCGACCGTGCGGCGATCGCGAAACGCAGCGCGCACCGCCGGCGCCGTCCCCGACGCCCACACCAGCAGGCCGAACGTCGCCACGCCCCACACCACGCGGTGCGCGAGGATCTCGACCGGCGACACGCGGCGCAGCAGGTTCCAGAACAGCGGCGCCATTCCCCACAGGGCATAGGCCGTGATGCCATGGGCCAACCCCCTGCGCGCTTCGGTCACTGCGCTCCTGGATAGCACGGCCGCCGCGATGCCACCGAGGTTGCGCTTCGTAGCAAATTCAGCCGCTTCCCGATGTGCGCCGGTGACAGCTCCGCCGCCAAAGCGCCGCGTGCCCGTCATGTCACCGTTCGGTTGCGGAATCGCACCTGTCCGTTCACCACCGGCTCCTACCGTCGGGCGTGGACGTGTCCCCGGAAGAGCCGCTGCCTGCGCTCGAGCCGTTGCGAGTCACCGTCGTGACCTTCGTGACGACGCCGAACACCCAAGCCGTCGTCGCCGAGCTGCGTCGAGGCGCGATGCAAGTCGAGCTTCGAATGGGCGACGTCCTCGAAGGTCCGCCGCAGGCGCCGGTCTACGTCACCGCCGTCGAGCCCGCGACCGCCGAGGCCCTCGCCGAGCGCATCGTCGCGTGGGCCTCCGACAGCGCGCTCCGCCCGGGCCTCATCGGCCTGGTCGAAAACGGCAGCCCGCGCGACTGCGAGACCCTCCTCGCCGCCGGCTTCGACGACGCCACCGTCACCCCGGTCTCCACCCGCGAGCTCGCGGCGCGCGTGCGCGCGGTCCATCGCCGCGTCCACTGGAAGGGCGTCGCCAACGGGCGCCTCCGCTTCGGCGAGCTCACCCTCGATCTCTACGGCCGCGCCCTCTGGTTCCGCGGCAAGACCATCTCCCTCACCTCCATCGAGCTGGCCGTCCTGCGCGAGCTCATCAAGGCCCGCGGCCGCCCCCTCTCCCGCATCGAGCTCCTCGATCGCGCCTGGGGCGAAGAAGACCTCGAGGTCTCCGAGCGCGCCGTCGACAACGTCATCCTGCGCCTCCGCCGCAAGCTCCCCGAGCCCGACGTCATCGAGACCGTCCGCAGCGTCGGCTTCCGCCTCGCCTCCGCATAGCAGCCGTACAAGCCCTCCGGCAACTGCGGGCCCGGGGATGGTAGGATGGTGAGACGCCTCATCACGCCGGAGCTGTTCACATGCGCATTGATTCCATCCGTCTCACCGCTGCCTTCGTTCTCGCCTCCGCCTTGGGGCTCGTCGGCATTCGGGTCGCCGGCGCGAGCCCCAAGGAAGAGGGCCAGAGGCTCGTGGGCGAGTGGGTGCAGAGCTACACGACGAAGGACGCGAACTCGAACCGCATCCTCGACGAGGGCGAGCGGAAGCCAGCCGATGCGAACGAGAAGGGCTTCGGGATCGCATTCCTGCAGTTCGACAAGGACGGCAAGGTCGCGATCGACAAGCGGCTCCGTCACAAGGGGCAATACAAGATCATGGAGCAGGCGCCGCGAAACCAGCTCGTCCTCGAGATGGAGAGCAAGGACCTCGGCACGTACCGCTTCCTCATCATCGAGGTCAGCGACAAGGAGCTCGTGCTCGAGCCGAGCGTCGGCAGGTTCACGGTCTACCGGCGGCCATAGCCGCGCTGGCCCACAGCGGCGGCGAGCAGCATCCGCCACCGATCGGTGCTGATGCTGCGCGCATGGATCGTCGCGGGGCTCAGGCCGCGCGTGGCACGGTGAGCGGTAGGCCGTGATAGGGTGCCCGGATGTCGCGCGCAGGGACGAGGGCGTGGATTGCGATGGCGCTGGCGAGTGCGGTGGCGGGATGCGCTGCCACGCTGCCACCGGTGCCCGGCAAGGGCGGGCCTGCATGGCGCGAGCTGACCAGCGAGCACTTCACGATGTGGACCGACGCGGAGGTCGGACGCGCCCGCGAGCTGGTGGGCGACATGGAGCGGATGCGGCAGATCATCGTCGGCGTTGCGTTTCCCCGCGCTCCGGTGAACGGCAAGATCCTGGTGATCGCGTTCGCCGATGACGCGGAGCTGATCCGCTTCAGCCGCACCAAGGAGCCCCGCGCATTCGCACGCGCTGCACAGGCGCCGCTGTGGCAGCCCATGGTCGTGCTATCGGCGTTCAGCAACTTGCGTAACCAGGACGAGACACTGACGCACGAGCTCACGCATGCGATCTCGTTCTCCGCAGTGAAGCACCAGCCCAGATGGCTGTCCGAAGGCATGGCGACCTACTTCGAGACGCTTCAGCTCGATCGTCGGCGCACGAGCATCGACGTCGGTGTGGCGCCGATGAATCGCGGGGAACGCCGGCGGATGCCCCATCTGGTGTCGATCGCGACGCTGTTCGGCTGGCAAGGTAACAGTGACTATGCGGTGGAGCAGCGGCTGTACGGCACCGGATGGGCGCTGTTCACATTCCTCGTCAACGAGCATCGCAATGAGCTCGCGCGCTATCTGGAGCTGCTCGACGCCTCTCGCGGACCGCCGAAGGAGACGATGGTGGATCGGGGGCGACGGGTGTGGTCCGAGGCAGTGCCGTCGTTGCCGCTCTCCGCGGTCGACGAGGAGCTGCACCAGTGGCTGATGAGCGGGCACCATACCGTCCTGCATTTCAACCTGCAGGGACAGCAATGGCCGATCACCGAGAGCAACGTCGGTGACGCGGATGTCTACGCGCTGCGCGCGATGCTGTTGGCCATGGCTGGCCGGGAAGCCGACGCCAGAGCGAGCATTCAGGAGGCGCTCTCGGTGGAACCGAACCACGTCATGGCGACGCTGGTAGGCGCGCTCTATTACAAGGATAAGCTGGATGTCACTCCCGAGATCGGCCGCACGGTTGCGGCGGCCCACCCCGATGATTGGCGCGCCTGGCTTCTCGCTGTGCTTGCGCTCTCCCGCGCCGAAGGCGAGAGCCCCGAGGAGCAGGCCGCCGAGGCGAAGGTGTGCGAGCTCATCGCAAAGAATCCCGGCGTGGTCTCACCCGTGACCACGTGTGGGGACGATCCGCCCGCCGTATCCCAATGACGGTCGCGGCCGTCCCGGGAGTCACAGGACGCCCGGGGCGGCGCGCTCGCAGTCCTCGCCGTGGCCGATCGGCTCGAGCTGGATCGTGACGTGGCCGATGTGGAATCGGCGCTCGAGATCATTGGCAATCTCGGCGAGCATGCGCGGAGAGCAGGTTTCCCAGGGAACGATCAGGTGGGCGGTGAGGGCGACCTCGGTGGTGCTCATCGACCAGATGTGGAGATCGTGGACGCCCGCGACGGTCGGGACGTTGGCGAGGTAGGCCTCGACGGCGACCGGGTCGATGTGGCCGGGAACGGCGTCGAGGAGGAGGTCCATGGCCTCGCGGACCAGGCGCCAGGTGCCGCGCAGGATGATGAAGGAGACCGCGATCGAGACCGCGGGGTCGATCCAGGCCCAGCCGGTGGTCCAGACGACCAGGCCGGCGACGACGACGCCGGCCGAGACGGCGGCATCGGCGGCGAGGTGGAGGAAGGCGCCGCGGATGTTCATGTCCTTGTCGCGGCCGCGCACGAACATCATCGCGGCGACGCCGTTGAGGACGACGCCGATGGCGGCGACGAGAGCGACGAGGGCGCCGTCGACGGCGGGGGGTGCGCCCAGGCGCTGGATGGCTTCCCAGACCACGCCGCCGATGGCGAACAGGACCAGGCCGCCGTTGGCGAGGGCGGCGAGGATGGTGGTGCGGCGAAGGCCGTAGGTGCGGCGCTCGGTGCGCGTGCGGCGCGCGAGGATCGTCGCGGCCCAGGCGGCGGCCAGGCCGAGGACGTCGCCCAGGTTGTGGGCGGCGTCGGCGAGCAGCGCGGTGGAGTGGGCGACGAGGCCGGCGATCACGCCGATCACGACGAACGCGATGTTGAGGACGATGCCGACCGCGAATGCGGTGGTCAGGCGATCGGGCGGCGCGTGATGGTGTGTGTGGCCGGCGTGGCTGTAGCCGGCGTGGCTGTGGCCGCCGTGGCTGTGGCCGGCGTGGCTGTGGCCGCCGCGCGCGTGATCATGACCGTGGGCGTCGCCATGGCCGTGATCGTGGCCGTGGTCATGGCCTGCGTGGCCGCGGTCGTCGTCGTGGCGAGCGCTCATCGATCGCTTTCACCTGCGCCTGAGCCTGAGCAGGCGGTCCGGGTCGCTCACCGGCTCGGGCGGCTCGGTCACGTCGACGGTGGTCTCGGCGCACTCCGAGCCGCGGTCGCGCGTGATCTGGTGACGGAGCGCGAGCTGGTGATCGATCCACGCCTGCTGCACGGCGGCGTCGACGCGGTGATCGCGCAGGGTCTCGCGCAGGATCTGGAGCCGGCGCTCGAAGTGGCCGCCGAAGATCGCGTGCTGCGCGTGCGCGACGGGCATCGAGCG
>DATIPJ010000695.1:0-21463 GCA_035472155.1 Kofleriaceae bacterium | reverse complement strand
GCGCCGGCGCGCGCCGGCCGCAGCTTGAGCTTGAGGGCGAAGTCCTTGCCGCGCGTGGCGGTCGCGGTCTCGCGCCAGTCGAAGTGCGCCCCGGCGAACCACTTCGCGCGCGCATGCTTGCGATGGCGATCGAAGCGAAGCTCGAGCCGGTAGCCCGAGGTATCGTCGAAGCCGGTCAGCACGGCGGTGTCGCCGCGGCCATTGCCGGCGACATAGACGATGTTGCCGTTGTCAAACGTCAGCACGCCCTCGATCGCGCCGGGTTCCACCTGGTGGAGCTCCATCTTGGCGAGCCCGGATTCGCTGGTGGCGAGGCGCCAGGTGGTCTGCGGCTCACCGAGATCGAGCAGCGGGGCGTCGCCGGGGACCGTGCCGAGCGCGGCGAGGGCGGGCGCGGCAACCGGCGTCGCGGTGAGCGGCAGCGAGGTCGCGCCCTGGGCGCGCCAGCTCGACGAGAACGTGCCCGCCAGCGTCGCATCGGGCTGCACCGCAAGGTCGAACGCGGTCTGGTAGATCGCCAGGTGCGCCGCGAGGGTCTTGCCGTCGAAGGTCGCCGGGTCGCGCACCTCGCGGCTGCCGATCTTGAAGGTCACCTGGCGCGGTGCGACGCCGAGGTAGAACGGCGCCTCGATGCCGTCGGGGGCGCGCGCGACGGCCCGGTACCAGCGGGGCGCGGCATCGGGCGCCGCGTCCACGGGCGCGGCAGCGACGGCGGGCGCCGCATCCGACGGCGTGGGCGACGGCGTGGGCGACGGCGTGGGCGCCGGCGTGGCCGCGGGTTTCTGCTCGGGTTCTCCGCTGCGCTTGCAGGCGATCAGAACCAGCAGCGCGACCACGCAACGACCCGGAGAGCGCACGGCAGGAACGTACCGCGGAATGCGGCCGGCGCGGCGGCCTCAGCGTGCGCGGCGCGCTCGCGCCAGGGCGCTGCGCTTCCAGACCGCATAGATCGCCGGATAGATCGTCAGCTCGAGGAGGAACGAGCTGACGAGGCCGCCGCCCATCGGCGCTGCGATGCGCCGCATCACGTCGGCGCCGGTGCCGGTGGTCCACAGGACCGGCAAGAGACCGACCAGCATCGTCATCACCGTCATCACCTTGGGCCGGATCCGCTTGGCGGCGCCCTCGACGATCGCATCGTCCAGGTCCGCCTCGCTGGTGAGCTGACCGGCGCGGCTGCGCGCATCGTGCGCCATGCGCAGGTACAGGAGCATCACGACCCCGGTCTCGGCGTCGAGGCCGGCGAGGGCGATGAGGCCCACCCACACCGCCACGCTGAGGTGGTAGCCGAGCAGCCACAGCAGCCAGACCGCGCCGACCAGCGAGAACGGCACGGCGAGCACGACGATGCCGGTCTCGATCCACGATCGCGATCACCGTGCGCTCGCGCCGGATCCGGCCGCGCACGAGCAGGGCCGCGAGCGCCGGCGTCAGGGTCACCGCGAGGATCGCCGCGAACCCGACGGAGCAGATCTTGGTCGCCGCGAGCGGGCGGAACAGCCGGCCCTCGCTGCCGTGCAGCGTGAACACCGGCAGGAACGCGAGGGCGGTGACCAGCAGCGCGAAGAACAGCGGCCCGGCGACCTCCTGCATCGCTGCGATCATCGCCGGCAGGCGTGCGCGCCCGGGGAGATCGCGCCCGGCGAGCCGCTGGTGGATGTTCTCGACCATCACGATCGAGGCGTCGATCATCGCGCCGATCGCGACGACGATGCCGCCGAGCGACATGATGTTGATGGTGAGCCCGGCGCCGTCGAGCGGCACGAACGCGAGCAGGACCGCGACCGGCAGGGTCAGGATCGGCACGAGCGCGCTGCGCACGTGGAGCAGGAAGAGGAAGATGACGAGGCTGACGACGATCATCTCCTCGATCAGCGTCCGGCTCAGCGTGCCGATCGCACCGCGGATCAGGTCCGAGCGGTCGTAGGTCACGACGAGGTCGACGTCCTTGGGTAAGCTGTCGCGCAGCTCGTCGAGCCGCAGCTTGACCGCGTCGATCACGTCGAGCGCGTTCTCGCCGTAGCGCATGATCACGATGCCGCCGACCACCTCGCCCGCGCCGTCGAGGTCGGCGATGCCGCGGCCGTGGGCCTGGGTGCGCACCACCTGGCCGAGGTCGCGGACCAGCACCGGCTTACCGCCCGGGTCGGTTGCGACCAGCGCCGACGCGATGTCCTCGGGCGTGGTCGCCGCGCCGCGCCCGCGCACCACGTGCTCGTGCTCGGCGATCTCGAGCGTGCGCCCGCCGATCTCGAGGTTGGCGCCTCGCACCGCGCGCGCGACGTCCTCGACGCCGAGGCCGTGCGCCGCGAGCTTGCCGGCGTCGATCCGGACCTCGATCTGGCGGAGCATGCCGCCGAGCGACGCGACCTCGGCGACGCCGGGCACGCTCTCGAGCGCATAGCGCATGCTGAAGTCCTGGAACGCGCGCAGGTCGGCGAGGCGCTCGTGCGGCTCCTCGTGGTGCGCGACCGGCTTGTGGCGGTGCGACCCGACGGCGGGCCCGGGGCGCACGTAGACCGGCGGGCGCGGCCGGAGCGCGTACTGCAGCACCCAACCGACGCTGGTGGCATCGGGGCCGAGCGCGGGGCGCGCGCCGGCCGGCAGCTGGCTCGCGATCCGCGCGAGCGCCTCGGTGACGCGGCTGCGCGCCCAGTAGACGTCGGTGCCGTCGTCGAAGATGACGTAGATGAACGACAGCCCGAACGCCGACTGCCCGCGCACCGTGCGCACGTGCGGCGCGGACAAGAGCGCCGCCGATACGGGATAGGTCACCTGGCTCTCGACGAGGTCGGGGCTCTGGCCCGGCCACTCGGTGAGCACGATGACCTGGGTGTCGGACAGATCGGGGATCGCGTCGAGCGGCGCCGCGCGCATCGCGGTCCAGCCCCACAGCGCGAGCGCCGCGGCGATCGCGATCGTGGGCAGCGGGTTGCGCGCGCAGGCGGCGACCAGGCGGTGGATCATGGCTCACTCCGTGTGCGATCGGTCCACAGCGCGCCATCGGAGCGGAGCCGGCTCTCCGCTGCGAGCAGGAACGCGCCGCCCACGACGACGCGATTGTCCTCGGTGAGGCCGTCGATGATCTCGACGAAGCCGCCGGCCTGGACGCCGAGCTTGACCGCGCGCGGCTCGTAGCGCCCGTGGCCGAGGTCGACGAACGCGATCCGCCGCGGCCCCGCGTACAGCACGGCCGTCGCGGGCACGGTCAGCTGCGGCGGCCGCTCGAGATCGATGTGCAGCTCGACGCGCGCGCCCGGGCGCAGCACCTGGTCGGGGTTATCGACCTCGGCGCGCACCATACCCGGCGCATCCCCGGCGAGCGGCGCCGCGAGCGCACCGACCAGCTCGGTGAGCGGCAGGTCGGCGACGGTGGCGGCCACCGCGACGCCGGCCGGAAGCGTGCTCGCGTCGCCGCGGTAGACCCGCGCGAGCAGCGACGCGCGATCGCCCGCGGTGGCGACGACCTCGCCGGTCGCGGCGATCCGCGTGCGCAGCGTGCGGGTTTCGACCTTGCCGATCGCGAGGCCGATCTGCTGCCGCGCGCGCGGCGCGACCCGCACGATCCCCGACGCGCGGTCCTCGCGGCTCACCGGCGTGAGCGCCATCCCGCACAGCGGGCAGACGCCCGGGCGGTCGGCCTCGACCGACGGATCCATCGAGCAGGTGTAGAAGGCCGCCGGAGCGCCGGGCGACTCGCTGCGATCCGCTGCGAGCCAGCCGGCGAGCTCGGCGCGAAACACGATCGCCGCCACCGCGGCGAGCCAGACCGCGAGCACGCCGAACGATCGCCGCCGGCGCAGCAGCTGTGGTGGGCATAGCATTCGCTCGCCTTGGCGCCTTAGCGGGCCTGGAACGACGCGTTGGGGCTACCGTCCGCGTTGACCTGGATGCAGTACCCGCTGTTGCGCTGCGTCGGCAGCGGGTACGGCCAGTCGCTGTTGTTGCAGGTCTCGGTCTTGCCGTTGATCGTGAGCGTGCGGTTGGGGCCGAGGTTTCTGCAGCTACCGCTGAACAGCTCCGACTCGGTCTCGAAGCACGCGGCGCCGGTGCCGAGCGGCCCGGACTGGAACACCGTGCCATCGGCGACGCTGAACCGGGTCGGCGCGTTGCACAGGCCCGAGCACGGCGACTGGACGTGCTCGTCGCACTGCGCGAGGCAGCCGTCGAGGCCGGTCAGGCAGGCGTTCTCGTCGCCGGCGGCGCCCACGTTCTGGCAGGTCAGCGCGGCGGGCTGCGTGTTGTCGGCGCACAGCTTGGTGATCTGGCCGCAGGCGGTCATCGGCAGCGGCTCCCACAGCACGGGATCGAGGTTCGGGGTCTGGCCGGTCTGGGCCTGGTGCACGCTGTGCGCGACGTAGAGCTGCCCGTTGTGGAGCACGCGATCGCCGACGGCATAGATGATCTGCGGCTGCCACGTGCCGTCATTGTTGTTGACGCGCTCCCACAGATCGAACCGCGCCGGAGGCTGCTGCGAAGTGCTCGACGTGTGGTTGCGCCGCGCGCGGTAGTTGACGTTCTGGTGTGCGATCACGGTGCCGGTCGCGTACGACGTCGATCCGCGCCACGCGTTGACCAGCGGCAGCTTGCGCATCATGTCGTTGTCCTCGTGGCCGAGGACGTGGCAGTGCCACAGGTACCACTGGTCGGTCGACGCCGCGACCGGGTTGACCGGGAAGCGGTTCTGCCCGGGGCTGACGGCGCCCGTCGGCGTCTCCTGCGGAGCCCAGCGTGCGACCAGACGCATGACCTGGTTCGCGTTGGAACGCAGCGTGTCCTTCCAGCCAGTCTCGTAGGGCAGCGGCGCGATCGGCGCGCCGACCAGGAACGGCGTCGGATCGACGACGATCGGGCGCGACACCGGGCGGTGGCCGTTCATCAGGTGCCATTGCTGGAGGTACGCCGCGGTGTTGATCGCCTGGCGCTCGAGCAGCTGGAACTCGATCAGATGGAGGTGGATCTGGTGCGCGCCGCCGCCGATGTTGACCACGTCCCACTGCTCGGTCGAGCCGACCAGCGGGAACTCGGTCGCCGGCACGGTGAAGTCGAGGCCATCGACCGAGCGCTGGGAGTCACCGTCGGCGTCGACGTGGTTGTGCAGCGTCTTGATCCGGCGCGGCGCGTCGGTAGCCAGCACGGTGCGCGGCACGAGCCCGGGCACCGGCGGCGGCGTCACCGGGGGCGTGTCGAGCACGGTGAACCGCATGATCGTCAAATGATGTGCAACAGCCCTCATCGAGTCCTCCTGGGTGCGCGTCGAACCCTAGAGGTTCGCTCGCGATCGCAGAAGTCATGGGATTCCGGACGCCACGTCAGGGAATCCGGGACGGCTGTCCTGGATTCCATGACACCCCTGGCACATGCTTGTGGCGAAGGCGCACAGTATTTGTCTTGCGGAGTACGTTGGTCGCCAGATTGCGATATTCAAATTACGTTCTTGCGTGACCGTCGGCGACACATATTGAAACATTGACTATGGACTCCGCAGTCGCGGACTCGGATTTTTGAGGTCGCTGTCGGGTTCCCGTCGCACTTGCCACTTCGCGCCTGCTGCGGCAGGTAGCTCGCCCGATTCATGCACCGGGCAACGCTCCGATCTCGAGCTCGTAGACATGACCTGTACACGACGACTGTTCGGTCCAGGCCGCCGCGATCCGGCGGAACGGCCGTCGTATGGGTGCGAGACCGGCGACCAGCGAGGCTATCGCTGCGCGCCGTCATGCGATTCGTTGCGGGCGCGTTGCAGCCATGCTGGGTCGCGCTCCGGAACATGCCAGGGGAGTTGTGTATCGTGACATCCTGTTCTGCGAGCGTCTTACATGTGCGCACTGAACACGAACCCGGATCTCCGTTGAGTGTCGACTAAAAATATCGTTAGCGCACTGAATCGATCACTCAGAAATTTGAGATCTGTCGAGCCGTGCCACTCGATAACGTGGCGTACGGTCGTGGCTCGATATTAACTACCGTATTCAATTCGTCGACCAGACACCTGTTATCTTTATCGTTTGGCATGCGTATCAGATTTCGGATACGCTCCATTAAGGAAAGGGTGTTGATGACCGGATCGAAGCAGTTGATCGAGGGGGCGGTGTTGTTGATCGCTACCGATGACGCTGCCGGACACTCCCTGCTACACGCACTCAGGGCCGCGACGATCGAGGTCGAGTGGACTCGTTCGCTCGACGAGCTCCGCGAACGGACCGCGCGCACCGACGGCAGCGCGCCCAGGCTGGTGTTCCTCGATCTCGATCTGCCGGGCGCGCCGTCGGAGGTGCTGGTGCCGACCGCGCGCACTGCCTTTCCGAACGCGACCACGCTGGCGCTCGCGTGCGAGGTCAGCGGCGAGCGCGCGGCATGGCTGCTCAGCCAGGGCATCGCGTCGCTGAGCAAGCCGGTGAGCCCGATGGCGCTGACCGGTCTCGCGCTGCGCATCCTGCTCGGTGGACAGCCGGCGCCGTCAACGCAGATGCCGCGCTCGCCCAAGCCCGCGCACGCGGCCGCGCGCGGCACGCATCTCGAGTCGATGTTCACCTCGTACTCGACCGGCCGCGTGCTCAGCAAGCAGCAGCGGATGATCCTGCGGCTCTACCTCGACGGGATGAACGACAAGGAGATCGCCCGGATCTGCGGCTGCTCCGAAGCGACGGTGTACGAGCACTGGCGCCGCATGGCGCGCAAGGCCGGCGGCTCGCACAAGGGCGACGTGATCTCGGACTTCCATCGCTTCCTCGACAGTCACGGTTCGTGACTATCGATTCGCGAATAGCTTGTAGAGCAGGCCGCCGGCGAGGCCGACCAGCGGTGGCACGAGCAGCCCGGGGATCAGGCGTGCGAAGGTCAGCGGCCAGCCGAGCACCGGCGCCTCGTAGGTCAGCATGCGGATCGGGCTGACCAGCGTCTTGGCGGCGATCAGCGTGAGCAGCGGCGCAGGCGCGACGCCCTGGCGGAACAGCGCCGCGACCACGGGAAAGAACACGTAGGGGCCGCCCGGGATGAGCAGCCCCACTGCCCAGCCGATCAGGATGCCGCGCCCGGTCGATTCCGCGCCGAGCCAGCGCACCATGGTCGCGGATGGCACGAGCACGTCGACGAGCCCGGCCAGCGCGAAGCCGAGCACGAGCTCGGGCGCGACACCCCGCAGGAGGCGGCCGCCAGACAGCAGGCCATCCGCGGCGAGCGACGGGCGGCGCGCGTACGCGTACACCAGCGCGCCCACCGTCAGGCCGAGGAGGATCCAGGTGTTGATGTCCATCATGCGGCGCCTCCGTGGCGGTGGCTTGCCGGTCGTGATTGTACTCGGACCCGTCAACGGACGACCCGGAGCCGGCGCAGGGTCAGCTCCGGTGCGTCGTGCATCGCGGCCGCGCGCGCGGCGACGATCAGATCGTGGCTGGGCGACAGGCCGCACACTGGATCGGCCGCGTTCGCGTCGCCAGTGAGGAGGAACGCCTGGCAGCGGCAGCCGCCGTGGTCGACCTCGCGCTGGTCGCACGATCGGCAGGGCTCGGCGAGGTACTCGGTGCCGCGGAAGCGGCGGAATGCGTCCGAGTCGTGCCACGCCGCCGACAGCGACAGCGTGCGCAGATCGGGAAACGCGAGCGGCAGGATGTGCGCGGCGTGGCAGGGCATGGCGCGCCCGTCGGGCGTGACCACGATGTAGCGCTCGCCCCAGCCGTTCATGCACGTGCGCGGGCGGTCGGCGTGGTAGTCGGGCAGCACGAACAACAGCTCCATGCGGCCGCGCAGGCGCTCGCGCGCGGCGGCGGCGACCGCGCGGGCGGCGTCGAGCTGCGCGCGACTCGGCATGAGCGCGGCGCGGTTCTGGTGGGCCCAGCCCAGGTACTGCGTGTTGGCCAGCTCGAGGCGATCGGCGCCGAGCTCCTCGGCGAGCGCGATGATCGCCTCGATGTCGTCGAGGTTTTGCCGGTGCAGCACGACGTTGACGGTCAGCGGCAGCTCGAGCTCGCGCACCCACGCCGCGACCTGGCGCTTGTGCTCGAACGCATCGACGCCCGCGATCGCGGCCGATGGCCCCACGCGCGCGGCCTGAAACGACAGCTGCACCGCGCACAGCCCGGCGGCCGCGAGGCCCGCGAGCCGCTCGCGCGACAGCGGCATGCCGCTCGTGATGAGGTTCGAGTACAGCTCGAGCTCGGCGGCGCGCGCGACCAGCGCCTCGAGGTCATTGCGCAACAGCGGCTCGCCGCCGGTGAAGTGGACCTGCACCACGCCGAGCTCGGCGGCCTCGCCCAGCACGCGCTGCCAGTCGGCGCCGGCGAGCGCGGGGCGGTCGGGGACCTCGAGCGGGTTCGAGCAGTAGGCGCAGCGAAGCGGGCAGCGATAGGTCAGCTCCGCGACCAGGACGTACGGGCGCGCGGTCACGTCGTCACCAGGCCGCGATCGGAGAGCGCACAGAGCAGCTCGAGCACGTCGTCGAGCGGCGCCGACAGCTCGGTCGCGATGTCGCGCACGCTTCGCCCATCGCACAGGCGCACGATCGCAGCCGCCGAGGGATTGAGCACCAGGCCGTGCTCGGGATAGAGCAGCAGCGTCTCGCCGGCGATCCGGTCCTCGCGCAGACGCGCCTTGCGCGCCAGGCGCGGCCGGCTCTCCGCCGACAGCGCAATGGTCATGCGCCGGCTCCGGCGTTCGCGCCCGCGGCCTGCACCGAATCGAGCAGGTGCCAGAGGATCTCGGTCTTGCGCACCAGCGCCGCGACGCATTGCTCCTGCTGCTCGGCGGTGCGCGCGTGCGCGAGCACGAAGGCGATCGCCTGCTCGGAGTCGCGGCGGCCCTGCGTGACCCGGCTGCGGAAGTAGTCGAGGCCCGAGCGGTCGACCCAGGGATAGTGCTTCTCCCACGCGGCGATCCGCTTGACCATGAGATCGGGCGCGAAGAACTCGGTGAGCGATGACGCCACGGCCTCGACGAGCGAGGCGTCGCGTACGAAGTGCACGTAGGCATCGCACGCGAACCGCACGCCGGGCAGCACGCCGCGCGCTGCGACGATGTCGGCGCGGTCGACGCCGACCGCCTCGCCCAGCCGCTGCCAGCGGACCAGGCCGCCCTCGTCGGCAGCGCTGCCGTCGTGATCGTGAATGCGCGCGATCCACATCCGGCGGAACGCGGGATCCTCGGACTTGCTCAGGATCAGCGCGTCCTTGATCGGAATGCGTGTCTGATAATAGTAGCGGTTCGCGACCCAGCGCTGCAGATCGGCGCGGGTGAGCGCGCCCTCGTGCATGCGGCGGTGGAACGGATGCTCGTCGTGGTAGCGACGCGCGCCCTCGTCGCGCAGCCGTGCGACGAACGCGGCCTCGGACAGCGGCGCGGTCGTCGCGCTCATAGCTCGACCTCGAGCCCGTCGAACCCGACCTCGACGCCGGCGACGGCCAGCGCCTCGCGCTCGGGCGCGTCGCTGCGCAGGATCGGATTGCTGTTGTTGATATGGGTGAGGATCTTGCGGCGGCACGGCAGATCGGCGAGCCAGCGAAGGCTCCCCTCGGGGCCGCCGAGCGGCCAGTGCGCCATGTCGCGCGCGCTGCGCGTGGTGAGCCCGAGCGAGGTCAGCTCGTCGTCCCGGAAGAACGTGCCGTCGAACAGGATCGCATCGGCGCTGCGGGCGCGTTCGTCGAGCAGCGCGGTGGGCGCCGCGGTCGTCGGCGCGTAGACGATGGAGTGGCCATGGGCATCGCGCAGCACGAGCGCGAGGTTGTCGTCGGGCGACGCCGGCACGAGGCCCTTCATGTGCAGCGGCACGGTTCCAGGCACGGCCACCGGCTCGATCGTGAGCCCGCTGGGCCCTGCGGTTCCGACGAGCGGCACGACCTCGCCCGCGCGCAGCCGCGTCCAGGTCAGCTGGCCGGGCCGGCGCTCGAGCGTGCGTGTCAGTGCGTTGTGCTCGCGCAGCCCGCGCTCGACGGCCTCGCTCGCATAGAGCACGAGCGGCTGGTCCTCGCGCAGGATGAACAGCCCGAGGCACGCGTCGACGTCGCCATTGGTGAGCACCGCGCCGCCGATCGGCGTGTCGCGCAGGCGGCGCGGGTGGAGCGCGTGGAACGACTCGATCTGCGCGCGGATATCGGGCGATACATTGAGCAGGAACCACTGGCGGCCATCGCCGCTGACCGCAGCGGACGCTTGCGTGCGCGGTGCGATCGTTGCGTGCCCGGCGCGGACGGCCGCGCAGTTGGCGCAGCCGCAGTTCCATTGCGGCGATCCGCCGCCCGCCGCCGAGCCGAGCACGCGCAGCCGCAAGCTAGGTCTCCTCGTCGCGCAGCTCCTCGTTTGTCGTCGGAGACGGCGCTACGGGTGGTGCATTGCCGGTGCCGCCACCGTCCTCCTGGTACGAGCCGATTTCGGCGTTCATGGATAGTTCAGTGAAGTAGGGCTTATGCCACGTGGTCATATTCAAAGCCTCCTGTCTGCCCGCATGATGCAGTCGCGGACTGTGAGAGGCGAGCACAAAACGCGTGAGAATCGACGAGAGATCCGGAGTTTGACAACCGACATCCGAGCCACGTATGGAATCCGTGGGGCACGTTGGCTTTTTCTCCGTCGAGCCGTGACTGGGCGTAAGACAAATTACCCAATCTCATGTACATGGCTGCGCTGGGAGCACGGCGTGCCGCGCCGTACGGCACCCGTAGACAGGTCATAGATACGCTGGGTCTAGAGCCGGGAATGCGTGGTCGCCACTGAATAGCCGGCCAGCAGGTGCGCGCCCGGGGTGCAGACAAACAATACAGCTATGTCATCACGGACGGCTGTTGGCGTAAGCTACCACCATGGCTCGCCAGCTGCTCACGCTCGAGACAGCGAAGGTTTCGTGGCGGGACCGCGTCGCGCTCTGGGGCGACGCGCTGACCGCCGTGTGCGGTCCGCTGCGGACCGACCCGCTGGGGGCCCCCCTCGACGGTGCGATGACCTTCGGGCCGATCGGCCGGTTGCAGATCGGCCACATCACGGTGTCGCGTCACCGTATCGGGCTCACCCCGGAGATGGCGCGCGCGGAGCGCCATCCGGTGGCCAAGGTCATCATTCAGACCGCCGGTGTGTCGGTGTACGAGCAGCGCGGCGAATGCGTGACGCTGACTCCGGGGGATGGCCTGGTCTATGACGTTTCGCAGCCACACGCGATCACGAGCACGGAGACCACCGAGCACTTCGTCGTGACCGTTCCTCATGATCTGGTGGTCGGACGCGGGATTCGCCTCGACCGGCTGAGCGCGCAGCGGTTCTCCACGCGCACCGGGGTCGGCCGGCTGGCGGCCGATCTGATCCACTCGACGTTCGGCGAGTTGGCAACGATCTCGCCGGAGTGCGAGGACAACCTCGCCGCCTCGCTGCTCAGCCTGATCTTCCTGCCGCTGCCCAACGAGGCGGCGCACACCAGCGAAGCACTGCGCTATCGCATTGAGAGCTATATTCGCGAGCAGATCCGCGATCCCGAGCTCTCGATCGAGAAAATCGCGAGTGCGCTGCGGTGCAGCAAGCGCTATCTCCACATGGCATTTGCGGCCTCGGACCGCTCGATCACCGACCACATCTGGACCGCCCGCCTCGACGGTTGCCGCGGCGATCTCGCGCGCCGCCACGACCAGACAATTTCCGAGATCGCATTTGCCTGGGGCTTCTCGAGCTCGGCGCATTTCAGCCGCGCGTTCCGCAAGCGGTTCGGGCTGACGCCCTCGGAATTCCGCCGCGCCGACGGTCTATCTCCGGGCTGACCTCTCAGGCTGATTTTCGCTCGCGGTCAACGAGCAATGCGCGGCCAGGCAAGCAGCCGAGGGCGGCTGGCGGCATTGTGCCGGGCGAGGAGGCTTGCCATGTCGGTTAAAATCCACCCGGCGATCGATGCGGGGCTCACGCCTGGCAATAGCAACTTTGCGGGCGGCACGCTGTCGTGCCTGTGCGCGTCGCAACCGGTGAAGGTCGCGATTCGCGCGGGGATCGCGCACAACCACGCGTGCGGTTGTACGAAGTGCTGGAAGCCATCGGGGGCGGCGTTCTCGATCGTCGCCGTCGTTCCGAGCGACAAGGTCACCGTGCTGTCCGGCGGCGACAAGCTCGCGGTGGTGGATCCGTCGGCGCTGATCCAGCGCTACGCCTGCAAGGCTTGCGGCGCCCACCTGTACGGGCCCGTCGAGAAGGTCCACGCGTTCCAGGGCCTGTCGTTCATCCATCCCGAGCTGTTCAGCGAGGCCGGCGCGCCGGCGCCCGGCTTCGCGGCGTTCGTGTCGTCGATCATCGAGGGCGGCGTCGATCCGGCCGAGATGTCGGACGTCCGCGCCCGCCTGAAGAAGGCCGGCCTCGAGCCCTATGATTGCCTGAACCCACCGCTGATGGACGCGCTCGCGACGTTCGCGGCCAAGAAGGCGGCGCGCGCATGAAGACCCGCGCCGCGATCGCGCTCGAGGTTGGCAAGCCGCTGGTGATCGACCAGGTCGATCTCGACGGGCCGAAGGCCGGCGAGGTGCTCGTCGAGCTCAAGGCGACCGGCGTGTGCCACACCGATGAGTTCACGCGTTCCGGCGCCGATCCCGAGGGCCTGTTTCCGGTGATCTTCGGCCACGAGGGCGCCGGTGTCGTCCTCGAGGTCGGCGCGGGCGTCACGTCGGTCGCGCCCGGCGATCACGTGATTCCGCTCTACACGCCCGAGTGCCGCGCGTGCAAATCGTGCCTGTCGCGCAAGACCAACCTGTGCACGGCGATCCGCGCGACCCAGGGCAAGGGCATGATGCCCGACGGCAGCAGCCGGTTCTCGTTCCGAGGCAAGCCCCTCCATCACTACATGGGCTGCTCGACGTTCTCGAACCACACGGTGCTGCCCGAGATCGCGCTCGCCAAGGTTCGCAAGGACGCGCCGTTCTCGTCGATCTGCTACCTCGGCTGCGGCGTCACCACCGGGGTCGGCGCGGTGCTGTGGACCGCGAAGGTCGAGCCCGGCGCCAACGTCGTCGTGTTCGGGCTCGGCGGTATCGGCCTCAACGTGATCCAGGGCGCGCGCCTGGTCGGCGCCGACAAGATCATCGGCGTCGACATCAATCCGGCGCGCGAGGCCATCGGCCGCAAGTTCGGGATGACTCACTTCGTCGATCCCAAGGCGGTCAAGGGCGACCTGGTCGCGCACCTCGTCGAGCTCACCGGCGGCGGCGCCGACTACAGCTTCGAGTGCGTCGGTAACACGACGTTGATGCGCCAGGCGCTCGAGTGCTGCCACCGCGGCTGGGGCGTGAGCGTCATCATCGGCGTCGCCGGCTCGGGCCAGGAGATCGCGACGCGGCCGTTCCAGCTCGTCACCGGACGGGTGTGGAAGGGCTCGGCGTTCGGCGGCGCGCGCGGCCGCACCGACGTGCCGAAGCTCGTCGACTGGTACATGGACAAGAAGATCGAGATCGACTCGCTGATCACGCACAAGCTGCCGCTCGAGCGGATCAACGAAGCGTTCGATCTCATGCACGCCGGGTCGTCGATCCGGACGGTGGTCGAGTTCTGATGGGGCTCGTCGTCCGCAGTGAGCAGTGCTGCCACGGCGGTACGATGGGCTTCTACTCCCACGCCTCGACCTCGACCGGCACCGAGATGCGGTTCGCGGCCTACGTGCCGCCGCACCGGGCGGGCGCGCGGCTGCCGGTCGTCTATTACCTCTCCGGCCTGACCTGCGCCGAGGACGTCTTCATGATCAAGGCGGGGGCCCAGCGGCTCGCCGCTGCCGCCGGGGTCATCCTCGTCGCGCCGGATACCAGCCCGCGCGGCGTCGAGCTGCCCGGCGACCGCGAGCACTGGGACTTCGGCGTGGGCGCCGGCTTCTACGTCGACGCGACCGAGGCGCCGTGGTCCAAGCACTACCGGATGTACAGCTACGTCGTCGACGAGCTTCCGGCGCTCGTCGAGGCGAGCTTCCCGACCAGCAACCGGCGCGGCATCTTCGGCCACTCGATGGGCGGCCACGGCGCACTGGTCATCGCGCTGCGCAACCCCGCGCGCTACCAGTCGGTCTCGGCGTTCGCACCGATCGCCAATCCGATGGCGGTGCCGTGGGGCGAGAAGGCGTTCAGCCGCTATCTCGGCGCCGATCGCACCGCGTGGGAGGCCTACGACGCGAGCGTCCTGCTCCGGCGCGCGTCCGCCGGCCGCGAGATCCTCGTCGATCAGGGCCTGGCGGATCAGTTCCTCGAGCGCGAGCTCCACCCCGAGGCGCTCGAGGCCGCCGCCAGCGCCGCGGGCCACCGACTCACGTTGCGCCGTCACGCCGGATACGACCACTCGTACTGGTTCATCCAGACCTTCATTGCCGATCATGTCGCCTGGCACCACGACCGCCTGCGCGACCACTGACGCGGCCACTCCGTCACCCTCGAGAAAGGGCAGCACAATCTTGCGATCTCCCTCAACGAATGGCGATGCCCCACGGCGAGCCGCCCACAGCAATGTGGCGCAGCACGGTGCCGGTGGCGGGGTCGATGACCGAGACATCTCCGGTCGGGCCGTTCGCTGTGTAGACCCGGGCGCCGTTGTGCGTGACACCGATTCCCCACGGCCGCACGCCGACGTCGGCGATCGTATTCTTGACGCGCGGGGTCGCCTCGTCGAGCCCGATCACGTGCACGGTCTTGCCGCGCCCGCCCGAGGCGTAGAGCGTCCGGCCGTCGGACGAGATGACCAGGCCCATCGGCCGCACCAGGTCACCGGGCAGGTCGAGCTCGGCGATCGGCTTGTGCGCCGTGGCGTCGATGACCGTGAGCCCGTGCGTCATCTCGTTGGCGACGAATGCGCGCGCGCCGTCGCTGGTGAACACGACCGAGCGCGGGCGCTTGCCGGTGGGGATCAGCGCGATCGGCTGACCGCTCTCGATGTCGAGGACCGAGACCGAGTTATCGGCCTCGTTGGTGACGTACACGGCCTTGCCGCCGGGGTGGATCCCGACGCCCTCGGGCTCCTTGCCGACCGGGACCTGCCGGAGGACCTTGCCGGCATCGACATCGACCAGCGAGGCCTCGGACGAGTCCTCGTTCGAGACCCACAGCCGCTTGCCGTCGCTGGTGACGTCGAACAGCTCGGGATCACGGCCTCCGGGGATCACCCGCTCGAGCTTGAGCGACGCCAGGTCGACAATCCCGACGCCATCGGCCTTCGGGTCGGCGGGCGGCAGCTTGCTCTCGTCCGCGCCCGGGCCCGCCTTGGGCAGGCCGGACAGCGCGACGAACAGCTTCGTGCCGTCGGGCGAGATCCGCACGCCACGCGGCCGCTTGCCGACGGCGATGCGGGCGACCACCGAGTCATCGGTCGTGCTCAGCACGACGATATTTCCGCCGTCCTCGTCGGACACGTAGACGCGTTCCCCGGCCGGGCCCTTGGGCGGCTCCGGCGGGTCCTTGCGCTGTTCCGGCGGGGCCTTGCTCTTGCTACAGCCTGCGAGCAGGACCGCGACGGCAAACATCTTGAGGTTCATGGCCAATCTGTAATACAGAGAGAGCCATTCCGCCATGCCCTCGATCGCCGGGGTCTGTCCCGGAACGATCCTGGCACGTCAGTACTTTGCTCATCGTCAATTCATTCTCTTAATGAATATGATGAAAGATGGAGGGCTATCCCATGAGACCGTCGAGTATCGCCATTGGAATCATTGCTGCACTGCTCCCAGTCGCAGCGTACGCGCAGGCCGATGATCCCATGTCGCTCCAGGGCGACGACGGACAATGGGCCTTGCCCGGGAAGAACTATTCAGCGACGCGCTTCAGCACGCTGAACAAGATCACCCAGGAGAACGTGAAGAACCTCAAGGTCGCCTGGTCGATGTCGACCGGCACCAACCAGGGGCACGAGGGCGCGCCGCTGGTCATCGGCTCGACCATGTACGTCCACAGCTCGTTCCCCAACCACATCTACGCGATCGACCTTGCGAAGAACGCAACGATCATCTGGAAGTACACGCCGAAGCAGGACACCAAGGCGGTGCCGGTCGCGTGCTGCGATCTCGTGCACCGCGGGCTGAACTACTCGCACGGCAAGATCCTGATGTCCACTCTCGACGGCCAGGTCATCGCGCTCGACGCCAAGACCGGCAAGGAGCTGTGGAAGGTCAAGAACGGCGACCCCTCCAAGGGCGAGACGATCACCGCCGCCGGGCTCGTCGTGAAGGACAAGTACATCGTCGGGATCTCCGGCGGTGAGTTCGGCGTCCGCGGCCACGTCACGGCGTACGACATCAACAGCGGCAAGAAGATCTGGCGCGCCTACAGCACCGGCCCCGACGAGGAGCTCATGCTCGCGTCCGACTTCAACTCCGCCAATCCGCACTATGGCCAGAAGGGCATGGGCACCAGCACCTGGCAGGGCGACGCGTGGAAGCGCGGCGGCGGCACGACGTGGGGCTGGTACTCCTACGATCCGAAGCTGAATCTGTTCTATTACTCGACGGGCAACCCCGGCACGTGGAACCCCGACCAGCGGCTCGGCGACAACAAGTGGTCGATGACGATCTGGGCGCGCGACCCCGACACCGGCATGGCGAAGTGGGGCTACCAGATGACGCCGCACGACGCCTGGGACTACGACGGCGTGAACGAGAGCATCCTCGCGGACCTCACCATCGAGGGGAAGAAGGTCCAGGCGCTCGTCCACTTCGACCGCAACGGCTTCGGGTACACGCTCGACCGCACCAACGGCACGCTGCTCGTCGCCGAGCCATTCGTGGCGGTCAACTGGGCGACCAAGATCGACAAGAAGACCGGCCGGCCTGTCGAGGACATGTCCAAGCGCACCAAGCAGGGTGTGGTGGTCAAGGACATCTGTCCCAACGCCATGGGCGGCAAGGACCAGCAGCCCGCTGCGTTCTCGCCCAAGACCGGGCTGTTCTACGTGCCGACCAACAACATGTGCATGGACTACGAGGCCACCGAGGTGAAGTACACCGCCGGTGCACCGTACGTCGGCGCCAACGTGCTGATGAAGCCGGGCCCGGGCGGTGAGCTCGGTGAGCTGATCGCGTGGGACGCAACGACGGGCAAGAAGGTCTGGGGCATCAAGGAGCACCAGCCGTCCTGGAGCGGCGTCCTGGCCACTGCGACCGACCTGGTGTTCTACGGAACGATGGACGGCTGGTTCAAGGCGATCAACGCCAAGACCGGAAAGCTGCTCTGGAAGCACAAGGTCGGATCCGGAATCATCGGTGCGCCGATGACATTCCTGGGCCCAGACAAGAAGCAGTACGTTGCCGTGTACTCGGGCGTCGGTGGCTGGTTCGGGCTTCCGGTCTCGCAGGACCTGCCGCCCAACGATCCGTACGCGGCGCTCGGCGCCGTCGGCCTCGCCTACAAGAACGGTCTCGACAAGGACACCACGAAGGGCGGCATGGTCTACGTCTTCGAGCTCCCGTGATGACCAGGCCCCACGCGCTGCACCTGCCCATCGGATTGCCCGCAATCGCGCTGGTGCTGTGCGCCGTGTCGGGCAGCGCTCCGGCCGATGACGCCAAGCACGCCAAGCAGCTCAAGGTGTGCGGCGATCCCAACAACCTGCCGTTCTCGAACGAGAAGCTGCAGGGCATCGAGAACAAGATCGCCGACGTGATCGCCAAGGACATGGGGATGACCGTGGCCTACACCTGGTGGCCGCACCAGCGCGGGGTGGTGAAGCGCGCGCTCAACACCCTGCGCTGCGACGTCATGCTCGGCATTCCCAAGGGCTACGATCCGGTGCTGTGGACCAAGCCGTACTACAGGACTGGATACGTGATGGCGTATCGCAAGGATCACGGCCTCAAGATCCGGTCGCTCGATGACCCGCAACTCAAGACGCTCAAGATCGGCGTCCAGGTCAACACGCCGCCGCACGACGCTCTCGGCCTGCGAGGGATCGCCGACAACGTGGTCGGCTATCAGCTCATGTTCGACTCCAATTCGCACGCCGAGGACTATCCGGGCAAGGTCGTCGAGGATCTGATCGCCGGCCAGCTCGACGTCGCGCTGGTCTGGGGCCCGATCGCCGGCTACTTCGCCAAGAAGCAGAAGGCGCCGATCGAGATCGTGGTGCTCGAAGGCAAGCCCGACAGCGTCGAGCCATTCGCGTTCGACATCTCGATGGGCGGGCGCAAGAAAGACACCGAGCTCAAGGCCAAGCTCGAGGCGTCGATCGCCCGGAAGCACGACGAGATCACGCACATCCTGGAGGACTTCGGGGTGCCGCTCCTTCCTGCCAGCGAGGAGAAGGCCGGGGACAAGAAACCGCGCTGAGCTGGCCAATCGAGGTAGGTTATGACAACTCGTGATCTGGGCTTCGGCCTGGTCTGTGCGCTCCTGCTCGCAGGATGCCAGTCCGATTCACACGGAGCTGATGGCAAGAAGGGCGAGGTGGCCGAGAAGATCGTCGTCGGGGGCGCGGACTCGCCGGGAGGCAACCCGTTCGCGAAGAGCGCCGAAGCCGTCGTGCAGGGGCGAAAGATCTACCTGAGCAACGGCTGCGCTGGCTGCCACGGCATGGGCGGCGGCGGCGGCATGGGCAAGCCGCTGATCGACGACGAGTGGAAGTTCGGCAGCGACGATCAGACGCTGTTCAAGCTGATCCGCGGCGAGGTTCCGAATCAGACCATGCCCAATGCGATCGGAAAGAACCTGTCCGACGAGGAGGTCTGGAAGGTCTTGCTCTACGTGCGCTCGGTCTACGCGGGCGACGCCAGCAAGATCAACTGGACGCCTCCGCCGCCGGTGACGGCCGAGATGCTGGCGGCGGCGAACCCGTCTCCCACCGATGCCCTCGCCGCCGGCAAGCAGATCTTCACCCAGATCTGCGTGCCGTGCCACGGCCCCGAGGGCCATGGCGACGGTCCGGCGAGCGTGGCGCTCGATCCCAAGCCGCGCAACCTGACCGATCCCGCGTACATGGCATCGCTCAGCGACCGCTACATCTTCGAGCTGGTCAGCCGCGGTGGCGTCGCGGTCGGCAAGTCGGCCAACATGCCGCCGCAGCCGACCCTGACGGCGCAGGACCTCGGCAATGTGGTCAAGTACGTGAAGTCGCTCTCGGGGACCAAGTAGTCGTCAGAATCGCGTGCCGGCGCCGATGCCGACGTGCATGTACGACAGATCGAGGTCCGCCGACACCGACTGCGTGCCCAGCATCAGGTCGGTGCTGGTGAACGCGCGCTGATAGCCGACCTCGGCGCCGATGAATGCCTTCGGCGAGAGGTCGTAGGTGACGCCGGCCGCGCCGCCAATCGCGAACCCGGTGGCGTTGTTCACGCCATCGGTGCTGCTGAGGATGATCGTGTAGCCCGGCGACAGCGCGCCGTAGAGCTCGACGCCGCGCGCGATCGGATAGTGACCGACGAAGCGGGCGCGAAGATCGAGCTGCTTGTCGGCGCTGTCATTGGCGTCGGCGTCATCCGTGGTGACATTGAACACCAGCCGAGGCGCCACACCGATGCTGAGATACGGGTTGATCGCGTAATCGAACATGCCGGTGATGCCATAGGCAGTCGCGGCGTCGGTGGTCATCGACGTTCCGGAGATCGTGGTCTTCCCGGAGCCGATCGGGAGCATCTCGACCTGCGCCTGCACACGCATGCGAGGCGCGTCACTGCTGGTGGAAATGCCAGTGTCCTCGGCGAAGACTGAAGTGGAGATCAATGTGCCCAGCGTGGCACCGGCGAGAATCATGCGAGACTTCATATTGTTCCTTTGAGCGCTTGAAGCGCATTGCGAACGGTCCCGCCGACCTCGAGCAAGCGAAATGCCACGCGCTGCGAGCGATGAAAACTGCGTTTGCGCCGCGCGGCGAGCAACCGCGGACTGGCCTGTATGGTCGCGTTCACGTGCCTCGGCGGCACAGGCCGCGAACGGTGGTCTGCTTCAGCAAACGCTGGCAAACGGCGGAAGCGCCGTCACATCGGCGTCAACCGCTGTGCTGCGCGTCGGCTCCGGCGATCTCGAGCTGCCCGAGCACGTGGGTGGCGCCGGCGATGACGATCGGCCGGAACACCAGGTTCAGGATCGGCATCGCGAGGATGATCGCGGTCGACAGCGCGAACCCGAGCATGAGCGCGGGGTGCTGCTCGACGAGCGCGATCTCCTCGCGCCAGGGCATCGACAGCCGGTCGCACACGCCTGCGAACCAGCGAATGAGGCGGTTGCCGATCGGTGCGCGGTCGGCCGCATGCGAGAGCCAGCGCACGTACCAGGGCGGCGGCACGCGCAGCGCGGCGGCGTCGAGATCGGCGAGCGTCTGCCCGGGGTGCAGCACGCGCGCCGAGTCGAATGCGTCGACGACGACCCAGTGCAGCGCCCACGCCGCGGCGATCACCTTGACCGCCAGCCAGCCGAGGCCCGGAACGATCTGGAGCACCGCGGTGATCGGCGCGAGGGCGAGCGCGATCAGGATCGCCTGCTTGACCACGCGCCTGATCGTGCGGCGCAGCGGCTCGATGCACGGCTCGACGCTCGAGAAGCCGAACGCATGGCGCGCCTGTGCCGCGAGCCGCGCATAGTGGCTCGCAAACACGATCGACGGCAGCGGGGCGAGCACGGCGAACGTGGTGTAGAACCGCCGCAGAAAGCTCCCGCCGTCGCTGGCCAGCGCGATCACGGCGCACGCGGCGGCGAGCAGGGCGGCGGGGACCATGGCCGCCTTCAGGAGCTCGCGATCGCTGGCCAGCAGGCGCGCGCCGACCAGCGGCTGCGTGAGCCCGTACACGACGCGATCGTAGTTCGTCGCTGGCGCTCCGTTCATCCTAAACCTGCTTCGCAGGTTTCCGCCCGCTTCGCGGTCGGCTGCCGCTTCGCGGCAGGGCTGAATTCTCTGGCGGGCGGCGGCCGGGTCGAGACATAGTCGCGATCAGCGGCAGAGCGGCTGTGTTCGGACATCCGTTGTGTGCAGTGTGACCGACGTGCGGCCGCGAGGCGAGGGCGGCGAATCGTCAGTCGCAGCCGTCGGGGCCGCAGGTCGCGCCCTCGGCGAACTGCTCGAGCTCGGGCTTGGCGAGCTCGGACCACGCCTTGTCGAGCGCGGCGAGCAGGACCTCGGCGGGCTGCGCACCCGAGATACCAATCCGCCCGTCGAGCACGAAGAACGGCACGCCGGAGATCCCGAGCTCGCGCGCGAGGCCCTGGTCGGTGCGGACCTCCGCCGCGTAGCGCTTGCCATCGAGCACCTCGCGCACCTCGTGCTCGTCGAGCCCGGCCTCGCGCGCGAGCCCGAGCAACACCTCGCGGTCGCCGATCGCCTGGCCCTCGGTCATGTAGCCGCGCAGGAAGCGCTCCTTGACCGCGTCCTGGATGCCGCGCTCGTGGGCGAGGTGCAAGAGGCGGTGGGCGTCGAACGTGTTGCCCGGGCGGATCCGGTCGAAGCGGAAGTCGAGGCCGTCCTTGGCTGCGACGCCTACCATCTGATCGATGCGCTGCTGTGCCGTCTGCGGGTTGGTGCCGTACTTCTTCGCGAGCCGCTCGGCGTACGTCTGCGAGGT
>DATIPJ010000694.1:0-3476 GCA_035472155.1 Kofleriaceae bacterium | reverse complement strand
ATCGCTATGGACCTCGACGTAGCAATCCTCCTGAAGCACCGAGCGGTCCGCGTAGTGGCGCCCTTCGCCGCGGGACGCTGGGCTGCCGGTGGCCTCCTCGAACCGCGCGGCGAGCTTGCGATGGATCGCGATGCGCTCGCGCAGCGGTGCCTGGGCAAACGCTGCGATCAGCTGCTCGGCCGCCTCGATCTCGCCCAGCGCCCACGCGCGGGTCTCGCTCATCGGCCAGCGCTCGATCTCGGCCGCGGCCGCGCGCAGCGGATAGAACAGCCCGGGGGGCAGCACGGGCCCGCGCAGCACGAGGCCGGACTCGATCAGCTGCTCGAGGAACGACTGCGTCTCGTCGGCGCCGAGCTCGAGCTGGCCGCCGAGCGCGACGAGCTCGGCGAGCGTGCGCGGGGTGGTCAGCGCCTGCACGAGCGGCAGCGCACCGGCGGGAAGCTCGCTGCGCGCGTAGCGGCGCCGGAACGTCATCGTCGCGTCGTGCTCCATCACGCACCACGACACCGCGCCGCCGTCGAAGCGGGCCGTGGGGTGCAGCCGCAGCGTGATCAGAGATGCGTCGTCGGCGCGGCGCACCGCCTCCGCCAGCAGGCGCTGCGCCGCCCAGTGCGAGAAGTACGTCCGGCGGCGGGCGTCCTCGACCGCGATGTCGATCACCGCCGCGATCGGCCGCGCACCGTCCCGGGTGGCCTCGCTGGCCGCGTCGCCGATGCCGATCGGACCGCAGAATGCGTTCGTGTCGTTCTTGGCGCAGAACCGCTGCGCGTACATCGCGGCGAGCCGCTCGCGTTGCCGCATGCGCGTGTTGCGTGGGCCGGCGGCCGCAACCATCTGCTGGACCGCCTCGAATGCGTCGAGGCTCTGGAGGAACACGGCCTCGCACAGCCGCGGATCCTGAAACAGCCGGCGCAGGGCGCCTCGCGTCTGCTCGAATTCGTCGGCGAACGCGGCGTCGAACGCGCGCTGCGCGTCGCACCATGCGCGGTGGCGATCGACGAGCTCGGTGGTCAGCGCGCCGAGCGCCGGGACGACGCGCACGATCTCGCGCAGCGCTTCGTCCGGTGCGGGCGCGGCGGGCAGCTGCTTCGCGAAGTCCCGCGCCTGCTTGTAGTTGCGCGTGAACGCCTTGCGCACGGCGGCGTCGTCGAACGCGGGATACTCCGAGAACCGCTCACGCGCGAGCGCCTCGTCGAACGCATGACCCGCGGCGCGGCGGGCGGCGGCGGCGGCCTCGAGCGCCCGCGCCGCCGACGCTGCGCGCGAGCAACGCAGGCCGTCGAGCCGGTCGAACGAGAATCCCGCGAGCCGGACGAGGTACACCGGCAACGTGCGCCAGCGCTCGTTCATCTCGTCGGCTCGCGTGCGAGGCTCCTCGGTCACGGCGGGGTCGCGCCGAGGCTCTGGGTGGTGATGCCGAAGCGATCGAGCAGCGTGCCGGTCGCCGCGGCGAGCCGAGTCAAGCTGACACGGTAGTCTGCGCGCGCGCGTGCGGCCTCGATCCGCGCCCGCGTCAGCTCCTCCGAGACCCGGAGGACATCGAAGCTCGTGTTCGCTCCTGCGCGGAACCGCTTGCGCGTTCCCTCGAGCAGCTTCTGCGACAGCTCGACCGTATGGTCCGTCGCCGCGACCAGCTCTGCGTTGACGGCGAGGCGCGCCACGGTGGTCCTGACCTCGCTCTCGATCCGAGCCAGGGTCGCACGCTCCTCGAGCTGCGCGCGCGACACCGACCGGCGCTGGATCGTGTGCCGGACCTCGGCTTCGTGATCGCCGAGCGCCATCTCCAGCCGCACGCCGATGAACAGATTGAGGTCGCGCCCCAGCGTGTTCTTGAGCGAGGTGCCGAGCCCGCCGTCGTACGCCGGGTCGGTCAAGTACGGAGGCGTGAGCCCGCTGCCGTTGACGCCCGCGGTGGCGTAGCTCGCCGCGAGCGTACCGGCGAACCCGGCGGTGCCCGCGGCCGCGATCAGGTCGATCGCGGCCCGGCGGTTATCGTCGGTGACCGAGAGCTGGGCTCGCTCGGCCGCCACCTGCTCGCGCGCAGCGAGTGCGTCGGCCCGGCGCGTTCGCGCCAGCGCGAGCTGGGCGTCCACCTCGGGCAGGCTGCGCTCGATCTGCGGTGCGTCGGTCGGCACCAGCGCGCCGCGCGCGGTCCAGCCCGGGTCGCTCGCGCGCACGCCGAGCGCGGCGAACAGCCGGCCATCGGCTTCGACGACATCTTGCTCGGTCTGCAGGAGCTCCTGGCGGCGGCGGCTCAGGCCGGTCTCGGCGTCGATCACATCGAGGTCCGAACCGGTGCCGAGCCGGCGCAGTCCGCGGCTCTCGTCGAGCTGCTCGCGGGCGAGCTGCACCGCCGAGGTCCGCGCGTCGCGCTCCGAGCGCGCGCGGACGAGGTTCCAGTACGCCACCTCGACGTCTCCGACCGTGCGCTCGATGCGAGCGCGCAGGTCCTGCTCGCTGCGGTTCTTGCGCAGGGTGGCCACGACGATCGGCCGGCGCGCGGCCGCAAACGCTCCGCGCCACAGCGGCTGCACGAGCTCGGCGTGGACCGTGGTCGTCACCGCGCCGGTGTAGACGCTCGAGAACGGGTCATCGCGGGTCTGGCGCGCCAGCCCAGCGGACAGGTTGTACGTGAGCCCGGTCTGGATCCGGCCGGCGAGCCCGATCGTGGCTGCTCCGATCGAATCGACGCCGGCGAACGACGTCGCCGTGGGCGGCTGGTCGTTGCGGGTCGCCCAGACCTCGCCGGTGAGCTTGGGCGCGAAGGTCGAGCGCGCCAGCGCGACGCCATCGGCGGCGGTGCGCTCTTCTTCGCGGGCGATGTAGAGCTCCGCGTCGCTCGCGATCGCCGTCTGCACCGCGTCTGCGAGCGACAGCTCTCGCACTTGCTGTGCCGCTGCGGTCCCTCCGCCTCCCGACGCCAGCGCGACGATTCCCAGGATCGCCAGGGCCCCAGGAGTGCGGTGACCCGGCCAGCGAAGCATACCGATTATGGCGAGATCTTGCGCTCGAGAACCTCGGACACGTCGGAGACATCCAGCGACAGCTTCTTCTTGGCCGGTGCCGGAGCGGCAGCGGCGGCGGTGGTCTTCTGGGCGGGCTTGTCTTGCGGCTTCTTGTTCATGTCTCGTCCTGGAGGGTAGGTGAATGCGAGACTAGAAGCGGAGATGTGTAGGTGTCAACGGTCCGCAAGTGATAGGCAGTTTCGATAAAACACGCCGTGCCGTCGGGCCTGCGACGCCGAAGTGGTCGAGCCTGATCAACCCCGTTAGCCTCCTCACACGAAGATCGGATTTCCGCGCCGAAGGAGACTCCGATCACAGATGGTGTCAGCGGACGCTCGGGTAGGGCTACAGTACGGCGAGAGCTCGACGTGACCGAAGCTGACGTCCACCGTATCCGCCGCGATTTTGCGTTCACCGAGGAACGCCATTCGGGGAAGTCACTGGCATTTCTCGACAGCGCATCGACGTCGC
>DATIPJ010000693.1:0-3899 GCA_035472155.1 Kofleriaceae bacterium | reverse complement strand
ACACACAGGAGTGCGAGCCATCCGGCGCCGTGACCTGCATGTTCGGTGCGAGGTGGACTGGATAGTAATTGTTGGGGTTGATGGGCGATGGCGCCCTCCCTCGATTGATCTCGATCAATATTTCGGTCCGGATCTCTGCATCCATGATGTTCCTGGTCGATTGGCTGGCAACCACTCCAGGACTCCCGGTGCCATGCCCGATCCCGTACTGACCGAGCATCGTGTACAGCGGGCTATTCGGAATGTCCGTGTAGAACGAATCAAAGGTAGCGGTGAACTGGACATCCGAGTTCCAGTAGATCGGCGCGACGTTGATGGCCGACAGGACCGGGCCGCCGTAGTAGTTCAGGTGCGAGTTGGGGGGAGCGGCCTCGGTGGGCTTGGCCGAGTCAACGGTCGGTTGCATGTGAACAGCGGAGTTGCCGTCAACCAGCATCAGATCGCCGGAGGCGCCGGGGTCCAGGCAAGCGGTGACGAGTAGCAATGACGGGACAGAAAGAAGTGTCAGGAGACGTGCAAGAGTCATGGAGATCCTTTCATCGACCGACGGTATTCCAGTGCACGCAACGGAGGCTCGGCACGACCGAGCGCGGCGAGCCCGCGTCGCTCGTGTCGATCGCAGTCTGCCCAGGGATGCCGTTGCAGATCGTGATGGTGCGCCCACCAAGTGGCTCGGCTTCGAGCACCCCGCGAACATCGTCGTCGATCAACGACTGCCATTCTCGGGTCCTTACCAGGACTCGGGTATGCATGTCTTCATGCACGAGACGATCCATCAGTGGGCAGGCGACAGAACGACGATCTCGAGCGTGCCGGACTTTGGCTGGAAGGAGGCCACGGCTGAGTACCTGTCGTACGTCTTCGAGGATGAGCACCGAGCGCCGGAGGAGGCCGCAGTCTCGTTGCGGTACTGGACTGCCGTCGGCATCGATGCGCAGCACTTCCTGCGGCCTACCGATCAGCCAACACCGGCGATCCAGGACTTCTACCTCGATGTCTACGGGCCTGGCCCGATGATGTTCGTGCAGCTCGAATCATTGCTCGGACGCCAGACTGTGCTCGAGGGCATAGCGAGCTTCCTCGCCGCACCGGGGGCAAGATCGTTCGACGATCTACGCCAAGCGCTCGAGCTATCGTCCGGGCAACCGCTGGGGCCCTACTTCGATGCCTGGATCTTTGGATCCGGGAAACCAGAGTGGCCAACGTTCGCGGTGACGACCTCACAGGCCGGCGATCAGGTGACCGTGGCCGTCGCCCAGCAAAATCCGTCGCACAAGCTCTACGGCTGCAAGGTCGAGATCGAGGTCAGGGGCAGCACGTCGAGCACGGTCGCGGTGATCGATTTTGGCGTCGCGCCGACAACCGCGACCGCGACCACGACCGTGAGGTTGACTGAGCCGGTCATGAACACGGTCTTCGATCCGCGCCACCGCGTGATCGGGCGCGTTGCCGGCGCGCCGACCTCAATGGCCCACACGGTATCGGTCTCGCCGCTTTGACGACTCGCTGCCATCGACGATGGCCACCGGGCTCGGCCCGATGAGGTTTCAGCATCGCCGGCATGCCCGACGCGGGCGACGAGGGCTGCAGCGCCGGGCCCCCACCGCGTTCCGCCGCGCATTCGGCTTCCGGTACGCGGTGCGCATGCCGACCTGGAAGCTCGTCGCCGGGGACGCGCGCGCACAGCTGTTCGATCTTCGCCGGCCCGACGGCGAGCGCGAGGCGGTCGACGCCGTCGACGGCATGACGGCCGCCGCCGCACAGGCGCTCCTCGAGCACACGCTGCTCGGCGTCGACAGCACGACCGCCACTCCGGTCGAAGCGGGTGGCGGCTACAAGAGGCGCTCGAAGCCGTGCAGGAGCGCATCGATGCCGAGCTCGAGCTCGCGATCCGGGCTCCACCTGTCGAGGACGCGCTCGACCTGCTGCACGTGCGGCGGCGCGGGCTCGTCGATCACGATCACCTCCACGCTGTTCGTCCACATCGCGTGGCCGACGACCAGCTGCGCGACCAGCTGGACGACCGACAGCGCATCGAGCGGCTTGAAGCCGGCGCCGAGCAGCACCTCGAGGTAGCGGTCGAGGCGCTCGATCGCGGCGGGTGTCGCCGCCGGGCGGGTGGCGAACAGCGGGATGGCGTGCGGGTGTGCGAGCAGCGCGCGATGCAGTGCGACTGCCTGGTGCCGCGCGTACGCCTGCCAGCTGCGGGTGTGCCCCGGCGTCTCGAGCGAGAGCAGGATGCGCTCGTGGATGCCGTCGAGCAGCTCGCGCTTGTCGGGGATGTGGTTGTAGAGCGACATCGCTTCGACCCCGAGCGCGGCGCCGAGCCGGCGCATCGACAGCTTCTCCAGACCGTGGCGATCGAGCAGCTCGACGGCGGCGTCGAGGATCGCTTCGCGCGTGAGCGGCCGCCGTTTCATCGCTTGACAACTTACAGCATAAGCTTACAGTGTAAGTCATGCGGGAGCTGATCGAACAGCTATGCGGGCCGGCATGCGCGGGGCGGCGGCCGGGGACCAAGGGCGGCGATGCTGCGCGCGCGATCGTGGTCCAGGCGTTCCGCGATGCCGGCCTCGATCCGTACGAGCAGCCCGTGCCCAAGTGCGGCGGCGCGAACGTGCTGGCGAAGATCCGCGGCGACGTCGAGCGCTACGTGCTCGTCGGCGCGCACTTCGACCACCTCGGCACGGTCGGGCGCGACACCTACCATGGGGCCGACGACAACGCGGCCGCGGTCGCCGTGCTCGTCGAGGTCGCGCGCGCGATCGCGCGCGAGCGCACCGGCCGCGGGGTGATCATCGCCGCGTTCGATGGCGAGGAGCCGCCGTGGTTCTTGACCGGCGGCATGGGATCGCGCGAGCTCGTGCGCACCAACCGCGACCCGATCGACTTCATGGTCTGCATGGACCTGGTCGGCCACCGCTTCGGCCCCGCGGTCGTCCCCGACGAGGTCGGCGCGTCGCTGTTCGCCCTCGGCCCCGAGCGCAGCCGCGGCACCTACGATCTGGTCTCGTCGCTCAAGCGCGCCGAGGATGGCGTCATCGTCCGGCCGGTGGACGCCGAGATCATCCCGCCGCTATCGGACTACGAGGCGTTCTGGGAGCGGCGGATCCCGTTTCTGTTCCTCAGCGCCGGCCGCTCGCGCGTCTATCACACGCCCGAGGACACGCCCGACAAGCTCGATTACCCCAAGATCGCCGCCACCGCGCGCTGGCTGACCCGCTTCGTGCGCGCGTCGCGCACCCGCGACGCCATCCAGTTCGTCGACGGCCGCCTCGATCGCGGCACGCTCGACGAGATCGACGAGATCGTCGCCGCCCTCGCCCAGCTCTCATCGGAGGCCGCCGCCGCGCGCCCGCACATCCAGCAGCTCCGCGCCGCCTGCGACAAGGCCGGCCATCTCCCCGCCGCGCGCCGCGGCGAGCTCGCATGGCTCCTCGGACAGCTCGAGGCGCGCCTGGCCTAGCTCGCGATGAGGCTCGCGCGCAGCACGCTTGGCGCATAGCCGAGCATGCGGCGACAGGTGCGCGAGAAGTGAGCGAGGTCGGCGAACTCGGCCGCATGTGCCGCCGCCGTCAGATCGAGCGGACCGACGTGGGCGAGCGCATGGAGCAGCCGCCGCCAGAGCCGGTAGGTTCGCATCGGAATGCCGACGTCGCGCACGAACAGCGCCTGCAGGTGCGCCGGCGAGAGCCGGGTCCGCGCGACCGCGGCGGCGGCGTCCTCGGACGGATCGCGCAGGGCCTCGACGAGACCGGCGACGCGGCGGTCCGGCGACCGGACGGAGCCGCCGGCCAGCGCGCGGCCCGCCTCGGCGCCGACCCCGGCGAGCACCTCGGGCCGCAAGAGCTCGGCGCGATGCGCGATGACCGCACCCACGATCGATGCCGCTGCCGCCC